>JAAYQH010000513.1 GCA_012519365.1 Planctomycetota bacterium
ATCCGATCCTTCGGCGTCATCGGGGCAGTATTCCACGAGCCGTTAGAGTTGTACCAGAGAATAACGCCGACGTTTTTCTGCCGCGCTTTTTGGATAAATTCTGCCATCTTTTCGTAGCCGATATTGCGATCCCAGTTGCAATCGATGAGCATATACTCCCAGTTCATTTCATCAGAAAACGCGAGGAACCGTTCGGCGACCTCAAGCGTTGAGCTGTCATCGCCATAGCGCAGCCAGTGCCATGAAGCGCGTCCGGCCTGGATAAAATCAGGACTGTCAATCTGACTGGGTGCAGCCAGATCGGTCATCAGCGTGGTCTCAACGAGGGGACGCAGGCTGTCGCCAATGACCAACACCCGCCAGGGCGACTGGAATGGCAGCGTAATCTGCGGCTCAACAGGGTCCTGCGGGCCGCGATGTTCCTGCGGATGCGGAAAAGCAATGCGATAGACCCCGCCGTCGCTGCGGTGGGCCAGCCGGGCGGCACAGTAGTTTCGATCGACGTCGGTGTCGCTGATGAGCACCCAATCGCCCGCGGGGGTTCTGAACAAGGCCGGAAAGCACCACCCTGCCCCATGCGGCGAGGGTTTGCCGACGGTATCGACCACATAATACTCCTCATACGACGGCTGCGTTGCCGCCCAGCCGCTCTTGCCCGGCTGCATTGGATGCAGCCACGCCTCAGCAGCTGGTGCAAAGGCAAAACCCGTCTGTTCCGACACGATCGATAACCCCGCATCGCTCTTTCCGTCGAAGGCGTACCGAAACGCTGCACCGTCATTGGACACCTGAAAGATAAGCTGCATCGTCTGACCGGCGGGATTGGTCAGCGTAAAGACGCGACGATTGGCCTGATAGATGCATTCTCTGCGTTTGCCGTGCGGCATGATGTAGCGATCCTGTACCTTTTGCACCGGCGAGGTATCGGCCAGGGTCAGCTGCTCGGCAAACGAATAATCGCTGCGAACCAGTCCGAGCGGTGAAGGCAGAATCACCGGACGAGCATTTTTGTCCACGGCATAGTGCGGCCGGCCTTGCTCGTCCAATGAAAACCGGACTTGCAATGTCCCATCCGGACTGGAGACCACGGACGAATTGGCGGCACATCCCCAACTGAAAAACAACACAAATACCCCGAATCCGACGAATATAGACTGTACTTTCGCTGTTGACATGGCTCCAATCTCCTCAGTGGTCCGGTTTTTGCCCATTGCTTGTTTGGGCTTTACCTTAGAGCAAACCGCTCAGGACGTCAAGAAAAACTTGACGGATTTTGCAAAGTACCGCATACAATTGCGACCGTCGTGCGCGCATAGAAAAAATCGCTAATTGCCTGTCATGCCGAGCCATTGTCCGGCAAGGACCGAAAAGTCCTGATGATTGACCATACAATCGCCGTTCAGGTCGATATTCAGCGGCAGTTGGCAGTCCGTCAGAAGCCACATATCAATAAATTTCACCAAATCATCGCCGTCCACCCACCCGTCGGCGTTCAGGTCAGCAAAGACCTCGCCTCGCCACGGCCTAAGATACCGCCCCTCGATGATTTGCTGAGCGAGAGTCGGTCCCTGCCAGGCCACGGCCAGATGGTCGCCGCCGGCATTTTCTTTATGCAGTACCTCGATGTAGTACTTTCGACCCGCCGCCAAGGGAATGGACGCAGATTGCTGTTGTTCAAACTTATCCCACTGGAGATAGCCCGTATTCTCGGGGACGGCCGCGATAAACTGCGCGTTTTCGCCGCGGGCATCAGGACTGAGAAACAGCCAGGCCGTATCATCAGCACTGATCCAGAAGATATAATCGCCGGTTTCCGGAGGAATCAGATAGCCCCGAAGTCGCGAGCCGTAATGATCATCCCAATTGCGGGGCGTTTCAAGCCGATCAAGAGTTGTTTGTCCGTCCGGAGTGTCGGGATAATTCGCATGTTCAACCAGCGTGCGAAGCGACCAGCCGGGAATATTTTTCCACCACTGCCACAGAATGCCGTCCTTAGAAACGCCGGCATAGCGAATCTTGGGTGTCGGGGGCGGTGCCATTCCTTCGCCCAGATAAAAACTCGGATGGGGCGGCTGATTGTAGGCCACATTCTGCCAGGCAATGGCCAGGCGATACTGCGAATCATGCATCAGGCTATAAAGGCGATACGTTGTTAGTTCGTGAGGAATAAAAATCCTTAGTTTTGTATTATCCGAGGACCGCAAAATGATTTCCTCACGCCAGTCACCAAGGATATCACCGGACAAACACGGATTGGCCTTGGTGCCGTTATTGCTGGCGGTACTGTAGGCGGTGGGAACAGAGTACAAGCTTATCAATCGTCCGGAGCCATCGCCATACCATTTATCCAAAATCGGGTTGGCGCCGCTGCTACCGACCGCATCCAGCAGTTCCCGCTGAAGGTCGTCGGTCCACCAAACAAGAAAATTCATAGCCGTCCGGGCGGTGCTGATCTGCTCGTTTGCGGTGTTATAGGTTCCCGGGGCGGCATAAGACCACATTTGATAGCCCACATAACGGGCATCAATATGGGCCGCAGCAGCTCGACCAACATCGCCTGCGTTGTAATGATCCCAGATAATCTGGCCGGTGGCTGCGTCTCGGAACGTCGCGCCGGCAGCGCTGCTTTCATGGCACTGCCAGACTTCCAGACCGGGGCGGG
>JAAYQH010000514.1 GCA_012519365.1 Planctomycetota bacterium
CTCGGCATTCCGCACGGCCACCGCCATAAGCGTCTCCTCACGGAAGCCGCTCTCTTGCGTCGGATCAGCCTGCACAGTGCCGGCCGAGATCAACTGGTCGCCCAGCGTATCCAGCACATCCTCCTTGAGAATCACGCCGGGCGAGCCGTCGGCCTGCGGCGGCGTAATCGGATTGTTCAGCATGGCCGCAAACATCGGGCTGATTGACGAGAGCATCCGAAACAATTCCTCACCCGCAGCCGGAATATCGAGATTGACATACGCAATCTGCCCGGCCTGCGGATCGACAAACACCGGCGGACGAAACGGCTTGCCAACCAGTTCAAACATTTTTAAGAGTCCCCGCCGCGGGCCGGGGACAGTCAGCATCGCTTTGACGCTGATATTCGTCTCGGCCGAAGGCGCCACGGCAATTGCCATAGACAAACCCGATACCCCGTCCAGCCCCAGCGCAGACAACTCTTTTTGCATTTCGCCGCTCGATTCTTTATCGCCGGACAGAAACGCTCTTTTCAACAACCCCTTCAAATTGACATAGCATTCCACGTCATACACCGGCCCGACCGCCCGGCGGGACCGCTGATAATCCGCCTCGTCGGCCAGGGTGCGGCTGCGAGCCCCGCTGAGCTGCGCCAACACAAACTGAAGCGTCTCCAAATTGTCGCTGACAAGAAGACTATCCTCAAAAAAACAATAATAGGTCGCACTCGGCTCGGCCGGCTCAAGAGTTTCGGCAGGGCCTGTCGGCTCTGGCATCTCGGCCGGTTGAAGCATCGTAATAATTTCATAGTCCCGATAGCGCTGCACGCTTCGATGAGCACCCTGCTCGATTTCTTTTTGGAACCCCTTTTCGAAAAGCTCACGGACCTGCTGACTGTGCTCGCCCCACTGCACCAGCCCCAAAACAGACGACTCAGAAACCCACAGCGGCTTTCCTTGCGGAACGTTGACCGCCAGCAGCACCCGGCCGGTCGGATACACTTTGTCCCGCACCATCAGGCTCAGCAACTCATTGTCTTGCTCCTGAACAAGCGGCTCGAGCTGCGTCTTGAGTTTCTCAAAAAACGACTGCATAGACGGATCCCTATACAGCCCATACAGCCGGGTCTTTTTCGCCTGCTCCAGCACCTGCCGGACATTATTGACGCTGGCCATAAAAATCGTATCCGGCCCCAGCAGCGCAGCGCTGTCCGGCAACACCGCCGACCATGCACAAACCCTCAAAACACCCAACAATAAAAATCCAGTAAAGAACATCTTGTTAATACGAAACATAATGCCTCCTCTTAAAGTGAAAATATGGCAGGTCGATTAATATTGCGACAGATCCGGCTTTTCTTTCTTCAACCGGGCATCCGGCTGCAGGTAACGGTAACCGGTATTGGGATTGTCCTTATCATAGGCAAAGGATTCATAATTGGCGATAAAATCCCGCACATAATGAATCGGAATCGCAAAGCCCAGTCCCCCGAATTGACGGGCGCTCATATTGGCCACCCCAATCACCCGCCCGGCCATATCAAACAGTGGACCGCCGGAATTGCCCGGATTCAAATCGGCATTAGTCTGGATATAGACCAGCCCCTCAAACGCCCGGCTGACCGTCGTAATTGTCCCCTCACTCAGCGACCGCTCCAGACCCAACGGGTTACCCACCGCAAAGGTGTTCTGCCCGACCTGAACCGTTCCCGGCTCGGCCAGAGGCACATAGGGAAACTCCTTTATCGTCTCATCTTGCACCTTCAGCAACGCCAAATCAATGAACGGATTGAGGGCGACAATCCGCACCTCGCGAAAAATCTTCCGCTCAAATCCGCTGCGGCTCTTTTCAAACAGCGTCACCGTAATCTGCGTTTCCCGCTCGATAACGTGGTAATTGGTGATCAAATAACCCTCGGGATTGATAAAAAAACCCGACCCCAACCCCGCCGGCGTCGAGACCACCACCACCGCCGGAGAGACCCTTTTATAACAGGCCTCCAACGAGAGAGGTTCCATCGGGGCGGTATAATACAACCTGTCGGAGGACACCAAGGCCGGAACACCCTCTTCAGGATCCGGTTTGTTCGGATCATAGACGCTCACCTCCGGCTCAATCGCAGCGATATTTTCTCGGGGGACAAGCAATACCGTATAGCCCAAATCCACAACCACGCCGGACGGACGATCCGCCAGCACCGGAGCTGTCAGGGTGGCCCCTGAATCAAGCACAATTTTATCCGCTTTTACCGGAAAACACAAAAACACCAGTACCCCCGCCGCATACATCGCTATGAGTTGTTTGTAAGACATGGTCGGACTCCTGTAAAAGAAGCTGGTCAGTAAACACCATTATAAAAAATTAACGATTTGAAAAAACCCAAAATTTCGCTTTTTCCTAAAATCAGCCTTGTCTTAAATATATCGGTTCAAACACCCCCGCAACATCAGGATCCCAAAATTGTCCGTCATCCTACATATCCGGAGATATCTGGTATCTATTCGCTTTCCAAATCAAAAACCAAGAAAAACTACAAGATGTTGTGTATTCTCAATCTATCTCAATATGCCAACTGGAGATAAACGCATTACCCTGCCCCCAGCCGCCGGATTCTGTGTTTTTGAGTGTAAAAGGTGCGGTTTTTCCGGGACTTTTACGATATCCCCAAAAATGCAAAAGAGTAAAGTTTTTTGAAAAAAATTGAAGTTTGACAAAGCCAACAGACGATATCAGTATTGTAATAGTTGCGCGGATACCATTATTGACCGAAATATCACGCAAGATATTGTAGGTGAGGAAAAAGTAGAATACCTCATAAGGATTCGAGGATGCAATGAACCGAGGCGGCAGGACGCCTGTTGCCGGTCGCTCAAGCGACATGGAAGTTCGTTTGTGCGGCTCATCTTGAGGCTGGATTAAAGACATGAACAACCCTAAAACAAGACGATTTCAATTAGAAATGCGACGCGTCACGGATCGGCAATGTCGGGTACGTGTCGGCACCGCCGAACAGCAGCTGAACTGGGCCTCGCCTGATTTTCCGACAGAACGCGTCATCCGCCATCTGGACACCAATCCGATCGGGCGTTTGCTGAAACTGATCGCCGCCCTGCCGGAGGTTCGCTATGAAAAAATTGAGCATGCCCGACGGCAACTTTCCATGTCCGACGAAGTGCTCAACGAACGACTCGATGTGGCACTTGACCGTGTTCTTGAAGAATTAACGACCGAAGGATAAAACCTACCCCCTCTGTCTGCGGTGCCTTGTCTGTCGTTCTCGACCAAGGCAAGTGAGCCGGATATTTGTCCCTGCCCAAAACGACGCTTATTCATCCTGAGATTCATCGGATTGATAAGCGTCGTCTTCAAAACTGACCGGCTTATAGCCCGGTTCTTTGGACCGTTCCACTTCCTCACGAAACGCGCGAAGAATGGTCTCTTGAATCTTGCGCCGACATTTGGCATTAATAGGATGGGCAATATCGGCGTGGAGCTTCATATGCCCGTGCACGTCCGGATGGACACGATTTTCGGGCAATTTGGCGCCGCAGGTACTGCAAAATTTGGCACGCAGGTAATTCTTCCCTCCGCAACGCGGACAATGATCGCTCATCTTGCGGGATGGCATCGCAACGAACAATCCGCCGGTACCTTCAATAACTTTGATGTCCCGGATCACAAACTCATTGTCGATGGTCATGGAACAAAAGGCCTTGAGTCGATCATCCGGATTGGACACAAGTTTGACCCTGACTTCGCTGATTTCCATAGTCTGCCTCGCATTTAATTACCACCTATTGTCGTTGACAAACCTGCTATCGCAGTTGAACGTGTCTTTTAGCCAACGCTGCAGCCGAGGCATCCGCTGTCGGTCGGGATTCAAAATATACATCGCCGAACCACTTCCGCTCAGGCAGACCCGTTGGCCGCAGAAGGCCTCACACTGTTGTTTCAGCTCTGCCAGCTCCCGATGTAACGAAAAACAGCTTCTTTCTAACATATTTGCGCATATTTGAGCGACAGAATCAATACTCTTTTGGGCCAGCAGGGGTTTTATTTGGGCCGACCACTGCTCATACAGCGCCTGTTCGTGTACATAATTTTCATAAACACTTTTTGTTGAAACAGTTACATTTGGCGTCAAAAGCAGCGCCTCAAACGGAAATTTTTGTTCCAAGGGGCGAATTTTTTCCCCCCGACCGGAACAAAAAGACGCCGGTCCGTAGAGAAAAAATGGGATATCGCTGCCCAGTTCCGAGGCAATCTCGTGCAGCCGTTCCATGGGTTGGCCCAATTCGGCAAAGCGATTCAGTCCCAGCAGAGCCGCAGCGGCGTCACTGCTGGCGCTGCCCAGACCGGCGCCGGCGGGAATCTGCTTAGTCAGGGTAATCCGCAGCGGCGTGGAGCGATTGGCCGCGTTCAGCAGCCGTCGGCACGCTCGATACACCAGGTTGTCCGGCCCGTCCGGCGCCCAGTGCGGCCCGGTACAGATCAGCTCAATCCCGTCGGTTTGCCCTGGCTCAAACAGCAGCTCATCGTACCAGTCGAGTTTGGCCATCAGCGTCTCAAGCTCGTGAAACCCATCCGGCCGCTTGCCGGCCACCAGCAAAAACAGATTGAGCTTGGCCGGCGCATACACCAGCAGCCCCCGCTCGGTCGTATTGAACTGTTCGGCCATCGTCACCCCTAACCCAAAAAATCAGATGAACTTTTTCTTCATTTTACCGTTAAAAGTCGCCCAACGCAAACCCTGTTCGATGCGGATAATAAAGGGCGAACGCATCGGTTCGCCCTCTGGAGTTTTTTAAGAATAGACAGGCATCGCCATTGTCTTGCCGGTCAGCGTTTGACGCGGGCGTTGCCCTGCCAGATGCTCCAGAGCTGCTCTTCATCGGCCGGCTGGCCGTAGTCGGTCAGCATGGTCGTGGCCAGTGCGCCGGTGGCCCAGCCAAACTGTGCCCATTTTTCCGAATCCCAGCCTTTCAGGATGGCATAGAGCATACCGCCGACAAAACCGTCGCCGCCGCCGATGCGGTCCAGCACGGTGATTTCTCGCGGCTCGATGACGTGCCACCCATCGCCGGCGGCCATAATCGCCCCCCATAAATGCAGGTTGACGCTGATAACCTGCCGCAGCGTCGTCGCAAAAACCGTGGCATTCGGAAAGGCCTTTTTGGCGCTGGCGATCATCGCCTTGAAACTATCAATTTTGGCGGCAATGTCCTTGCCTCCGGCCTCGGGTCCTTCCAGCCCCAAACACAATTGAAAATCTTCCTCATTGCCGACCAAAATGTCGGAAGCCTGAGCGATTTCGGTGAAAATCTCCCGCAGTTCCTGCTCGCGATTCTTCCAGAACGAAGCCCGATAGTTCAGGTCAAACGAGATCCGCGTGCCGTATTTTTTAGCCGCCCGGGCCAATTCCAGACAGAATGTCCCCGTCTCCGGCGACAGCGCCGCGATCAGCCCCGACATATGCACAATCTGGACACCTTCCTTACCAAACAGCCGATCCAGATCGAAATCTTTGACATTCAGCGTTCGCCCGACCTCGCCGGCGCGGTCGTTGTGCACCCGCGGGCCGCGACTGCCGTAGCCGCTGTCGGCCAGGTTGAATTGATGGCGATAGCCCCACGGGCCGCCTTGAGGCACCTCCTTGCCCTCATAGGCCATATGCCGACTGGCCAAATCGTCTTTGATAAACCGGGCAATCGGGCTGTCCTTGACAAAGGTGGTCAAAACCTTGACCGGCAGCCCCAAATACGACACGACACTGGCAACGTTGGTCTCGGCGCTGGTCGCCTGCATCATCAGCGTTCGGCCGCAGTGCATCGGCTGGCCGTAGAGCGGCGTCAGACGAACCCCCATGCTGGTCGGCACAACAAGACTGTAGGTGTACTCTTTTTTAAGTTCAATACCCATAACGACTTCCTTTCCTTTTCCCGAATAGTTGCGTGTTTTTCGGCCGCGTTCGACAGTTATTGCTCAAGACTTGAGAAATTTTACGCCACCTGTCGCCAGCA
>JAAYQH010000515.1 GCA_012519365.1 Planctomycetota bacterium
CTTTGTCCGATTGTGCCGAATCACTGTTCTGCATAACTCTGTCCTTTCTTGGGTTAGTATGGTGTTTAATTGCTCATCTACCATCGGCCAAAGAAAGGACTCTTTTTATCTACTTTTTAAAGTGCGAAAGATATTGTACGTTCTCGGACAAAATGCCTTTCACGATTAACGATTAAACTTGCATCCTTTTCCATAGGGCAGCCAGCTGTTGGCCGATGTCGAGTTTTCCCGGCTGAAGCGGCCGCTGACCGAAGCGTCATGGGGCCGTTGAACCTGCTGTCATTGGCTGTCACCCAGAGTTTTCAGGCAAGCGTTATTCTGGTCGCCCGGTTCAAATTTCCAATCGAAATTAAAACGGGATACATCTCGAACTCTTGATTGGCGTTACCAAGAGACTGTAATAACGCCCAGACCGTCAACATGATAAAACACGTTTGATTTTTTTCGCCTGTCGCATTATTGCATTGTTCTATTATTCCGGCAGGGCAGTGCCGTCGATGCTCACTCCTGAAACAAAAGGATGGATTCGCAGCATCGCAGCTACGTCTCCTGCGGATTTGCCGTTTATCCGGATATTTTCAAAACTCACCTGCTTGACCATGTGCTCGGGGTCCGCTCCTTCCAGATGAAAGAAGACTGACGCGGGGTTGTCCGTCGTAATATCCAGATTTTTGAATTGGATGTTTTCGATTCGGCCGGGTTTTTGAAGAACCATGTACTGGTTAACGGTGGGGCGCAGCCGTGCGATTTCGCCTTTGCCGACGGCGTTGATGCGGATGCCGTCAATGACCACATCCGTCAGAGGCATTTGCTCGCCTGGCTCCATCAAGAAAGGCGTCATCGTGTAATGAATGATCCGGCTGTTGACCACCCGGATTCGTCGCATGGCTTCGGCCTGGCTTTCATGGGCAAACAGGATGATGCGTGCCCGGCTGCACCAAAAGACCATATTCTCAATCGTGATATCTTCGGACGGCAGACGACGGCCGCCGCGAAGCCCCTTAATCGACATGCAGTCGTCATCGGTGCGAATGAAGCAGTCGCTGACGGCGATTCTGCGACTGTTGCAGGGATTGATGCCGTCATCGTTCTGAACACGGTCATTGACGATTTTGAGATTGGTGACGGTGACGTTTTCGCATTCCCTCGGGACCAGCGTCCAGCCATAAGAGCCCCGGAGAATAATTCCGTCGATGGATACATTGCTGCATCGTTCCAGTCCCAGCAGATGCCCGCGGGGGCCTTTAATCCAGGGCCAGTCGGACCCGTCAATTATACCCCGGCCCGTGATGGTGATGTCATTGGCGTCTGCGGCGAAGACAGCGGCCTTCAGGACGGCCCCCGGCGCCAGGTACAAGGTTTGGCCGCTCTTTAATTGGAGCACATCCCCGGGAACACGATGAACGCCGTGGCCGAAGAAGATGACATTTTTGTCCGACCTGTCCGGGATCTTGGTTTGGGGCGGATTGGCAAACAGCAGCAGGACATTTTTCATTCCGTACGGTTCAACCGAAATCTTGCGAGGCTGCTCAAGACGAAAGTGAATCTGCGTGTCTGCCGTGCGGGGTTGGATGTCGTAATCCTGCGGTCGGATGACGACCTCGTTGAACGGCTCGGCCGCTTCAACGCGAACCTCGACCGGACCGTCCATATCAAAATAGGCGAAGCTGTACAGGACACCCAACTGGAGTTTGTTGCACTTCGCTGTCCAGACAGGGATTTGCCTGTCGTTAATGAAGACGTTGTAGTGGGCTGAAGGGGTTTCTTCGTCCGGCATCTGCGGGATGGCTATCTCACCTCTGCCGATTGCCGATATGGCCAATACAACAAACCAGCCAACGATCATGAGTACATTTTTCATCTGGCATCCTTGTTTAACCCGAATTTCCCAAGTAAAATCGTGCAAAAAGCAAGATTTTAACAGTATAGGGCTTATGGATGCTGTCTACAACAGTTTTTGTGTTCAGA
>JAAYQH010000516.1 GCA_012519365.1 Planctomycetota bacterium
AGTACATCGTGATCGGCCGACACGGATGCGATAATCCAGTAATTCCACATCACCTCGGGACCTTCAATGTCCAGATACACGGTCCCTGTTTGGCCAGGCTCAACCCATACCCCGCTGCTCGCCTGCCACCCGTTGACTTGTGTGGAAACAGCCAATATCAGTTGAAGCGCCCCGACAGGAGACGTATTTTTGAAGGACAGTTTCCAACCTTTAGCCCCGCTTAGATCCGACGGCAGTTTAGAACCATCCAGCCGTTCGAATTGAAGCCACCAACTGTTAGCTGCGCTGGAAATGCCCGAGATGATGCCGTCGGCGCCGTTGATGGTCAGTTTCCCCGTATCCGACGTTGCACCGTTAAACGCCGACAATTCGAGGGAGTCCATCAAATAGTAGCCGTCCTCATCAATAAATCCACCCCACACACACGCGACCACCGCAACCCACATGACCCATAGACTTAATGTTTTCATCTGACTCTCCTTTCAAAATAAGAAGTTTCGTTTTCTCCAAACACACCGCATACAGTTTTAAGACTCCAACATCGCGTTATTTCGCACAGGGAGCCATTTCAAGAATCGGCGACTCAAAAATGCCCCAGTCAAAACTGGTGTTGTCGCCGCCATCCGTCACAGCCACTGTCAAAAACCGGTTTTCCGGGCGAATAGGAATAGCAATCGTTTGCGGCTTATTCGCCCCACCGGAAAATAAATGATGATAGACCACTTGGCCGTCCAGCAGCACCCAAAATTCCTGGCGCATTGCTGCCATGACATTATGCGCCACGCCGCACCGCGTCTTAAACGTCCTGATCTCCGCATTTTTGGAACGTCGGATCGGATCCAAATCAAAGGTAATACCCGCATTGGAATGTATCACAATCCGCGGCACATCATCGGGTCGATCCGAGGTCTTGGCGGCCAAAGAGACTTTGACCTGCTCTTCATACAGCACTTGGCCGTCTTCATTAAGGGCCACATGATGAATCATCGGCCACGTGGTAATATCGCTCCAGTAAGTCCCTGCCGTCGGGCCAAATGCACGGCAAAAATGGCCGGCGGAACTGACGACAGTCGGGCCGTTCGGCACAAATACGCCATCGACAAAACGTCGCTGTTCCACCGGCTCGAAATGACCGGATCCGGAACGATCGAAATCCTGCACAAAATCGCTATGGACTTGTCCCGAACCCGGATCGATCCCCTCCTTTGAAGGCACGCTGTTGGACAGACCATCCCCGCCGGCAACAATGTCAGCCAGACAAACAGGCGGGCCATGCCGGATAGAACGGCTTTTCGAATCGATTCCCTGAACAAATTTATAGTATTCAAAATCCGTGCTCGTAACAGCACCGCTGAAAGGCTCTATCTTGCGAGCCTGCCTCTGGTGGATAATAACGCTTTCCTGCGTATCCCAGGACCGGCCCGCCACCAGATTAACTTTGCCCTGGTGAACGTGCACCTCGCTGCCCTGATCGGAGTTCACGAAAACACCAAATGACGTACCCAGATCTACCACACTGCCTTGCGGCGTATCAATGGTAAAACCGATTGCACCGCTCGGCACATGGGCAAACGCCTTTCCCGAAACGAGCAGCATCGTTTTATGACTTAACGGCGCAAATTCACAGGGCGCTTCCATCAAAACTTCGACACCCGAATCAAATCGCACTTTAACAACACCCTCTGCAAGCCGGTATCTCTTGGCTCGCATATCCTGCCCGATATGCAAACCTTCCGTCCCTTTACCCATCCAGCGGGCATCAATCGCATCAGCAAGCGTCCCCACAATCGGCGCCGGCGGGGGCAGCAGCAGCACGTAACACACCAAACACACCAGCGCCGCGGTTACAGCCAATACTGTATACAACGGCCGCCTTTTGAGTCGTGGGGACAAGCGATCCCCAGTCGTAACGGGGCGCAGCTCAGAAGGATCTTTTTTAGGACGAACAACAGGCTCAAGGGCGATCGGCTCTGCTGTCCGTTCATTTCGCGCTAATTCCGCCCACAATGTCTCGTCCAAAACCCCCTCATCATCCCGACAGGACAAAACCGCTGTTTTCTCGGCCAGCCGACGCAATCCCAGATGCAAATGGATACACTCCAGATAGTACCGTCTGGCCTTGGGGTTTTCGCGCAGCAGCGTGTCAAGATACGCCGTCTGTTCAGGCTGAATAGTGCCCTCCAGCGACATGGCCAGAAGCCGACGAATGCTGTCATAGATGGATTCATCCCCATGCGTATTCATAGCTCATCACATGCCAGAGTTTGACGGATACACCGCAGCAGAAGATCCATCAGCCGACTGCCGTGACGATACACCGCACCCACCGAGGCACCGATAAGACGAGCGACAGTTTTGGCCGAGGCGCCCTGGGAATAACGCAGTTGGAGAAATTCCTGATCTTTTTGCGGCAGATGCTTAATGCATTTTTGCAAGGCCTGAAACCTCGCCTGCATTTGATGTTCGAGGTGCTTATTGTCTTCAATGAGAAGATCGTGCGTCTTTTCGCTCAGGACAATCCGCGATCGGCTGCGGTCTTTTTGAAACCGCATCACCTGGAATTTGGCAATGGTTACCGCCCATGCGACAAAATTGGTCCCCGGCTCAAAACGGTCAAAATTCTTCCACATCAGTGTCGCAGTTTCCTGCATGATATCATCGGCATCCGCGTCATTGGGAACCATACTCAACACAAACGCATGAATCCGATAGTAATTGGCCGTCAGCAGGTCAACAAAAGACGCTTTCTCTTTGGAAAAATCACTGCCTGTTTCGTTGTCTGGCTTCATAACCGGCGCACATTACCCCTGACTTATAGAAGATTCGCCACACAGGCGAATATTACACCTTTCATAAATCTATAGCCAAACCTGCCCGCAATTTGCGCCTATTTTTTGAAATGGGGCATTTTTTTATCTCATTGTCAGGGTCGCAATATCAAAAACTCAGCCCAAACCCAAACGGGAAAAGAGGACTGTATTCTTTGTCGCCATAGTTAATCGGGATTTGATCCATCGAACGCGGCCATGAAAAAGACAGTTTCCCGATCGGCTTGTAATCCCCGAACAGAACATCCGCGATGCCTTGCCCTTCCGTTCCCGGCAGCCACGCAGCGATGAAGGCATCGGCAAGCTCAAGCCCATCGTTAATAATTAAAGGCCGACCGGAAAACAGAACCACAACCGTCGGAACGCCCGCCTGCTTAACCTTCTTAATAACTGCCAAATCCTGTTCGGAAAGCGTCAAATCCTCCGCATCGCCCATCATTTCCGCATAAGGGGTTTCCCCCACCACTACCACCGCTACATCGGCACCGGCCACGCCGGACCCGTCAGCGGTGTAGGTCACTTGCGTCTCTTTGGATACGGCATTGCGAATCGCCCCCAGCAGCGTCGTTCCGCCGGTCGTAATCGGCCCGCTACCGCCCTGCCAGTCGATCGTCCAGCCGCCGCACTGATTGCCAATGTCATCAGCGCTCTTGCCGGCCAGATGAATCCGCCCCATTGTTTTGGAAAGGGGCAGGGTTTGCCGCTCATTTTTCAGCAAAACCAGCGACTCGCGAACCGCCTGACGAGCCACCTGCCGGTGTTCCTTCGACCCTACGAGCCGATGCAGGCTTCGATCCGCCGTCTGCGGTCGGTTGGGATCCATCAGCCCCATCGCAAATTTAACCCGCAGGATACGGCTGACCGCGTCGTTGACACGCTCTATCGGTACAACCCCCTCAGAAACCAATGCCTTAAGAGCCTCATAAAACCGGCGATACTCGGTCGGTTCCATCGCCATATCAATGCCGGCGTTGACCGCAATGCCCACAGCGGTTTTGAAATCCGGATCAATCTGGGCAATGGCGTTGTAATCGGAGATCACAAACCCCTCAAATCCCAATTCATTTTTCAAAACGGTCGTCAGCAAATATTTGTTGGCCGTGCATTTGACACCGTTCCAACCGCTGTAGGATGCCATGATACTGCCGACGCCGGCCTCAATGGCCGCTTTATACGGCAATAAATGAATACGCCGAAGCGTGGCTTCGTCCAGCCGGGTATCGCCCTGATCCCATCGGCCATTGAGACCGGTTCCCGCCTGTGTCCCGCCGTCGCCGACAAAGTGTTTGGCACATGCCAATACGGACAAAGGATCACGTAAATCGGATCCCTGAAACCCGCGAACAGCCGCGGCTCCAAGCAGCGAGACCAACTCCGGATTCTCAGAAAACCCCTCATAGGTTCGCCCCCACCGTTCATCACGCGGCACGGCAACACACGGCGCAAAAGTCCATTGAATGCCGGTGGCACGCACTTCTCTGGCGGTAATTCGTGCAACCTCCTCCACCAGTTCCGGGTTACCGGTACAACCCAACCCGATATTATGGGGGAAAATAACCGCCCCAAGCACATTATTATGTCCATGCACCGCATCAACACCGTACAACACCGGTATTTTCAAACGCGTCTGCATGGCCTGCTTTTGAACACGATCATACAAATCCGTCCAGGCCTTCAGACTGTTTCCTTCCTCCGGATCGCCGTTGCCTCCACTGAGCACTGACCCCAAATAGTATGTAGAAATGTCCGAAAACTCCTTTAAGCCGGTGATTTCCGCCTGTATCATTTGGCCGATTTTTTCCTCAAGCGTCATCTTCTCCAGCACCTTTTGGACTTGACTGTCGTAAGTGCGAAATGAGGGCTTGCTGTGTGCCCATGGGGTAGCCAACAGGAAAAATAGAACGAAAACATACACAATACAGGCAGGACTAATCCGATTTCTGGCCATTTCTTCTCTCCTTAGTTTAGTTTGAAATAGTCATTTAGCAATGTTCATCAACACCACCGACCACAACGCGTGAATGCGGCCTATAATACGATAGCCTTTTTGCATATTTTTCCACTCTTTTGAGAAAAAAACAAACGCTAAAAATGGATTTGAGCAAATTTCCCAAAAAAATACGCATATAGGTTCAATAACTGCAAGAACTAACAAAAATCTCATATTTTTTCACCAATTTTTTGCTTGTCCGCCGACCCGCACCCGAGATAAAATAGCGTAGTAATAAACGGCTATATATTGTTGTTTCAAGAAAACACTTAATCTATATATTGTGGTTTACACGGAGGACTCATAATGTCAGACCAACGGATTACCAACACCCATCTCAACCCGATCAATGCTGGTTTGCAACCCTGTAAGAAGCCGCCGTCGGCCAAGCAGTCGGGACTGAAAATTGAGCCGCATTTTTCAACGCCCGGCGTGCATCCCTTTGAACAAATTGAATGGGAAACACGACAAGCCAAAATCACCGATGAAACCGGCAAGGTCATTTTTGAGCAGAATGACTGCGAAGTGCCGGCGTTTTGGAGCCAATTGGCGACAAAAGTTGTCGTGAGCAAGTATTTTTACGGCGATATTCACTCTAACCAACGGGAAAATTCGGTCAAACAACTTATTCACCGCGTCTGTCGGGCGATTGCCG
>JAAYQH010000517.1 GCA_012519365.1 Planctomycetota bacterium
CGCGGATCGGGCATACCAAAAAGACGCTCGCCGAGCTTCAACGATTAAACATAAATGTAAAACAATTGAGGTCATGTGTGCCTCATGATCCGTAACTATTTGCGCTGTAGTATTAACCCGTTTTGCAAAAATCAGGCTATCTACTTATTATGTATGCATAGAGTCTATTTCGACCAGTGCAATCGGGAAAAAGACAAAAATGGGCAGCCACGTGAACAAGGCCGGATGCACCTGTCCGAAAAAGACCTCTGTGGCATACAACGAACACAAAAAGTTCATCGTAAAGCAGGCTGCGGTAGTCAAAAAACTGACAAGAATGGCGGTTTTCATATCTCGCGGATCACGGCACACCAGCACCGGCAAAGCCACCATTAACATAATGAGATTGATGATGGGGGTTGTAATTCGACTGTGTTTCTGGACGGCAATTTCAGCCAATTCCGTGGGGCGGGTTCCGGGGTCCTGCTCCAGTTCGATCAATTGACGCAGGCTAAGCAGTGATTTGAACCCTTCCCAGCGTCTCAGAGGCAGCGTTTCGGGATTGAGATTGGTCGCATAAAAATCCACCCTCTCAAATTCCGTTAGATAGGGCTGTTGGGTCTCCGGCCGAAATGCGACGAGCAGTTGACCCTCTTCCAATACCCAGCCTTTTCGTGTTGTATCATAAACGGCACGCTGAGCCTGAATGCGTCCGACAACGCGCCAAATATCGGCTTCTTTTTCGCGCAAAATTATCAGCGGATGATACATTGTTTGTTCCCGCTCTTGGTAGCGAGGACAACAGAGTAAATTGCCGTGGGCATCCCCGATAAACCATAAATCATAGGCAGCATCGCCGGCAAGCTGGTCATGTTTACGGGTTAACTCGCCGCTTATCCGCGGAATCACCGCCTCCTGAACAGCGACCACCAGTCCGGTTAGCAGAAGGGCCAAAAACAATATTGGGGCCAATACGCGTTTTAGACTGACGCCAGAAGCCATGATTGCGATCAGTTCATTGTTTCGAGTCAGACGTGCCATCGAAAACACGGCCGCAATGACAATGATCACCCCCCCCAAGTCGCGAAACCACAAAACCGCGCGAGCGGTATAATAATGAATGATATTGTTCAATACCGTCATCATCCCCAATTCGGCATGCTCGGCAAATTCATCCAGATGCAGGAATAAATCCACCGCCAAAAACATCCCCAGCATCACCGCCAGGGCGATTATATAGCCATAGAGAAAATTGCCGGCGATATATCGGTCAAGTGTTTTCATAGGATATTTCAAGTTCGCATTAATTTTCGATAAATAACCAGCATGACCGCTGTAATCAGCAAAAAGCCTGCCCAGATTGTCGCTGCACCCAGAATATCCGAAGTGGCAGAGCTCTTGATCATTTGCTTGCCGGCCATAATGAAGACGATAAAAATGCCTGCCGGGATTGAACTGGCCCCGAACGCGCTGAGCAGATGGCCGCCGCGAATCCAAATGCCCAAGGCGATGCCGGTCATGATGATGGAGACCGCTCCCACCCCCAACACCAAGCGGGAATGCACTTCGGCCATGATTTCCCGGTCTGTTTTTGCCAGGGCACGTCGGAGCATCTGGAGAATCGTGGTATAGGCCGGACTCGGCGGGTTTTGGAGAACCTTACCGGGCTGATCGGCCTGAAGCAGCGTCTCCAAGAGGGCTGCCGTTTCGAGTTTGGCCGCCAGCGGTTTGGGATAGAGCACATCATTGACATACTTTCGCGGCGTTGTTCCTGTAATTCCGCCGGTACGTTCCCAGGCGGGTCGATCCAACAACAATTCAAGACGCAAATTCTCACTGTTGTCCTGAAGTGACATAGAGCCGCTTTGGCTTGTATAACGGACTGTCAATCCCTCGCGATAACGATCCCGCTGCTCGAGGACAATCCGCCCGGTCAACGTCAGAGTATATTCTTTGCGAGGGTTGATTTGGCACCCCTCGGCCTGGAGCGCATACATCCGCGACCCATCGGCCTCTTCAAGCAAAACCGGTTGGCCGGCGGTAAAGGCCGCATTGAGGCGTTCGGCCAACAA
Source organism: Planctomycetota bacterium (assembly GCA_012519365.1). GTDB lineage: Bacteria > Planctomycetota > Phycisphaerae > Sedimentisphaerales > Anaerohalosphaeraceae > T3Sed10-213. The sequence continues at coordinate 2,052 of JAAYQH010000517.1, forward strand.
TTCGGCGGCGAGTTGAGCACGGGCCTGCATGGCCCGTTCACGGATGGGGTAATAATACAGTTTGTCAGCCTGAATACGCTTGATTTCCTCAATATCTTTGAAGCTGATGCTGTCACCCAACAGAGGCGGAAATACTTCTTCGACGGTTAATCGTCCCAAAAAGACCGGCGAAAGTTCATCGAATCGATACGCCTCTTCAGCGGCAATTACAGCCTTATTGTAAGCACTATGGGTCTCGATGGCCACCTTGACCAGTTGAGCTGTAAATACGCGAAAAGACGAGTCCGGACGGGACTCGACAATCACCACACCTTCGAGTAAATTTTTGTCCGGAGCGACATTGTCTGCGTAAAGACGAAAACGGCTTCGCGGCAACACATAATAGCCGTGGCGCTGGATATTGCGAAACAGGATTTGCTCGGCGTTGGACTTGACGCTGCGCTCGCTGCGATGCACAAAACTCGGGGTTATATAAAAGCTCAGAATTAAATTGGCCGCCGCAACCAGGATCGCCAGGCTTATGCCCGGATACAACAACACCATTAAACTGATGCCGCTGGCTCGGCAGGCGTCCAGTTCACGATCGGCCGCGAACCGACCGTAGACGATCGACCCTGCAAACAGAGCACTCATCGGAAGCACAAAAGTTAGCGTAATGGGTAAGAAGTATCCGATAAGACGCAAAATCTGATTCGGGCCGACGCCGTACTCGACGACCGTCGGAACCACCATCCCGACAGAGACCATCATCGCCAAGGCCACCGTTGTCAGGACAAACACCCGCAACAATTCCTGGAATATATATCGATGCAGTGTAAAAAGCACGTTAATTTCCTATCTATAAAGAACTTTTGGGCGTCATTGTGCCAAAAACAGCGTCCCATGGCAACAAAAAACCCCCCGTAAAACCTTGCCCCTTACTGGCATGTTTCATTCCCGTTGCGGTGATGTTTTTTAGGCAGGCCAAGCCGGTATCAGGGCAATGTGAGAGAACGTACAATATCTTTCGCACCTTGAAAAGTAGATAAAAAGAGTCCTTTCTTTGGTCGATGGTAGATGAGCAATTAAACACCATACTAACCCAAGAAAGGACAGAGTTATGCAGAACAGTGA
>JAAYQH010000518.1 GCA_012519365.1 Planctomycetota bacterium
ACTCCACCGGACGGCTGGCCGGGTCCGGCGACCAGTGAAACTTCCAGTTGCCGTTGAGGACCTTGGCCCATGGGGACGACAGCCGGTTGCCCCGCAAAGCGCTTTGCGTATCGGGATACGGCACCGACGTACAACGAGGGGCTTCTTTATTAAGACCGATGACTTGTTCATTCTCCCAGTCAGGTACGTCTGCGGCGACGTTGAACGTACCCATCATCACTGCTCCAATAAAAAGCAAACAAACGACACCTTGTTTCTTCATAACCAATCTCCTGAAAACGAGTGAGGTTTACTGACACGCAAATACTACTCGTTTCAGCAGGGTTATGCAAGCACAACTTAGGGATTTTAGACATTGCAGGATGGCCCCTCAGCAGCGTTTAGCCGCTTTGCAGGCCGCGAAATAAGGATCAAAATGCAGCGGCCCTGGCGTTATTCGTTTTCCGCATCGATGACCCCCATCTCAATCAGAGCATTTCGAGCCGCCAGTTGCTCGGCGTCCTTTTTGGTCACCCCCCAGGCGCTGGGAAATCGCCGATGTTCGATCACCACGCCCACTTCAAAGCATTTGTTGTGGTCCGGCCCTTTTTCATCGAGCAGCTCATAATACGGCGTGCGATTATAGACCCGCTGACAGTGCTGTTGCAGAACGGACTTAAAGTTGTTTTGATGTTCTTTGGCGTTGGTCGCCTCGATCAGCGGCTCAAACCATCGTAAAATAAAACGTTGGGCCTCTTCCAGTCCGCCGTCAAAATAAATCGCCGCAATCACCGCCTCCAGACAACCCGCAGCAATCGAACCATTCACGGCGCTGCTGCGAACGGTCCCTTTGCCCAACCGAAGAAACTGCACCAGTCCCATCTGACCGGCAATCTTGGCGCACACCTTTCGCGAAACGAGCATGCTCTTGATTTTGGTCAAATCGCCTTCCTGATACTCCGGAAAGCAGTCATACAACGCCCGACAAATCACCACACCCAGCACCGAATCGCCCATAAATTCGAGCCGTTCGTTGCTTTTGAGACGATCCTCCGTGATCGAGGAATGGGTCAACGCCTCGACAAGATAATCACTGTTCTTGAATCGATAGCCCAAGACCTCTTCAATCTGCTGCAAAACTTCGGTTTCCATAAGGGGTCTCTATTCCCGCGTCGCGCAGGCAGATTTCGAAAACCGCAAAAACGATGCGATGTTCGAAATCGGCCGGTCAGTTAAGGTTGCCCAATTCGGCACAACAACCTGCTGCTGCACCCTTTGTCCCTATACACTCTTATCTCTATTAACTATAGCATATTAAGGCCGCCTGTCAAGACGGCTTTTGAGCCCAACGGATGTTACACCCTCGACGTGCAAAAGAACACAAAATCTGTCGGGTAAAAGATGATAAACCCAAAAGAAAAAGGATAAGCGGCTTGAATTTTATCCCCCATAAATCACCCGCAGCGGGTTGCCAAGACCCTCTGACCCGGCGACAAAATCCCCCGATATTTCGCTTCTAAAGGAGGTCTTAATAGCACAAAAAATGCCGTTTTGGCAGGGGATGTGTCCAATGCCCCATTTCCTCAAATAATTATAAGTTATTTCTTTAGAATAAGATAAACAAAGTACGACAAAACTGGCACGCTTTTTGCACTTACATAAAGCGGTGGAAAAAAAAGAAATAAATAAAGGAACACAGAGAACAAGGAAGAGTTATTAAACGTAAAATTTTTTGGACGAAGGGAGGTGTTATTTATGGCTCTAAGCAATCTGGTTCCGTTCAAGAAGGGCAACAAAGATGCGTTGGCTCGTTTTCGTCGTGAGGCAGATCCGCTGGCAGCGTTCCAGCGGCAAATGAATCGCCTTTTTGAAGACTTCTTCGGTCAGTCTGCCCTGCAGCCGTTTACCGGCTGGGATCGGTGGATGGAGGAATTCACACCCCGTGTGGATATCTCCGAAAACGACAAAGAGATAACCGTTACCGCCGAACTGCCCGGCATAGATGAGAAAGACATCCAGGTCAGCATTCAGGATGATCTGCTCACGCTCCGCGGGGAGAAAAAGTCTGAACATGAAGAAAAAGACAGTCAGCATTACCTCATGGAGCGTTCCTATGGCACCTTCAGCCGGGTGATTCCGCTGCCGGCCGACGTGGACGACAGCAAGGCCGAGGCCGTCTTCAAGAATGGAGTATTGAAGATTCGTTTGCCCAAAACGTCTGCTGAATCGAGCAAGACCAAACGCATCGAAATCAAACGTGGATAATTGCCCGTAAACCTGTAACGGGCCTGCCAAAAACAGGCCCGTTTTTTTTATTGCTTATACCATACTCTCTATGGCATTATGGGTGTGTGATAATAACAGCAATGACAGCCAAGTAAGTGAAAGGGTTGGTTTATGAGCGTACACAAACCATTTTTGAGTAGGCACGTGATTTTATGTACCCTGGCGATGGCGGCTGTTCTTTCTGCGGTCACATGGGCTGAGCCGGCCGCGGACATGAACGGCGTTGAGGCCTTACGCCAAGCAGGGCGTGCGTTTTCCGGCGTGGCCCGAAAAGCCACTCCTGCCGTTGTAGCCGTACAGGTGGAAACCGTTATTCGCGTCAGCAGCGATCAATACTGGTCGCCGTTTGATGACGAGTTTTTTGACCGGTTTTTTGGGTTTCGACCACGTTCACCCCAGCCTCAGGAACGGCGACGGACCGGCCAGGCCTCCGGCTTTATTATCAGCCAAGACGGCTACGTCCTGACCAATCATCATGTCATCGACCAGGCCGACAAGATTCGCATTATGATGAATGATGGCCGAGTGTTTGAAAATGTCGAACTGATCGGCTCCGATGAAAAATCCGATGTCGCTTTGCTAAAAATACCCGATGCATCAGATCTGCCCTGTCTCGAATTGGGCAACTCAGATGATCTGGAGGTGGGAGAATGGGTCATTGCCATCGGCAATCCCTTCGGCCTAACCGAGACGGTTACCGTTGGTATCGTCAGTGCCAAAGGCCGGCGCATCAGTCAGCGTTCCGATGATTATCAGGACTTTATTCAGACCGACGCGGCGATCAACCCCGGCAACTCCGGCGGTCCGTTGCTAAATCTGGATGCCAAGGTCGTCGGCATCAACAGTGCCATTATTACCGGAACCGGAGGCTATATGGGGGTAGGGCTGGCCGTACCGATTAATATGGCGGTTCGCGTAAAAGAACAACTGCTCACCACCGGCAAAGTGCAGCGGGGCTATCTCGGCATTACGATGCAGGATTTGACCCCTGAATTGGCCGAATATTTCGGTCTTAAGAGCACCAACGGCGTCTTGGTTGTCAGCGTGGAAGAAGATTCACCCGCCGAGAAGGGTGGTTTGAGAAAAGATGACATTATCATCCGCATCGACGATCGTCTCATCACCAACAGAAATGAAATTCGCAACATTATCGGTTTTACGGTCCCCGATACCAAGATAAAAATAGTCGTTATTCGCAACGGCAAAGAGCGTACACTGGAAGTGACCGTCGGTTCCCGTGAGGAAAGCACCCTTGCCGAGACCAGTGAAATCGGCCAAAAACTGGGTCTGAAAGTCCAGAATATTGATGCAGAAGTTGCCCGACGGTTTAACCTCACCGAAGGCAAGGGAGTTCTGATTGTCGAAGTAACCCCCGGCAGTCCCGCCGATCTGGCAGGTATTCAACCGAATATGGTCATTCACAGTGTCAATCGGCAGGAAGTCAATTCCGTTGCGGAATTCAACGAAGCCCTCAAAGAAACCGAAAAAACAAAACGAGCCTTATTGCTGATACGAACCGGCAGATTCTCGCAATACGTGCTTTTGCGGCTGCCCTGATGCAATTGCACGGATTCGAAGAAACAAGGCCGACCGGAAAAACCGCGTCGGCCTTGTTAATATCTGTTTCTCATTGGGCTTTTTATGTCCCGTTTGTCGACTTCGCGTCGGGCTATCGACCCCGTGCAAATTCGGCAAACTCGGCCATGAGTTTTTTACAGATCGGCCCAACTTGTCCGTCTCCCACGGCCTGTCCGTTGAAGCGCGTAATCGGCACGATGTCTTTGGTGGTTACCCCCAAAAACAGCTCGTCGCAGGCCGCGGCCTCTTGCGGGCTCTGCACACGCTCGACAATCGCAAGGCCGATGTCCTCGGCCACCTTGCCGACCATCGCGCGCGTAATCGACGGAAGAATTTCCGGCCCCAGAGGTCGGGTAATGAGAACGTTTTCTTTCCCGTCAATCGCAAAAAACGCCGAGCCGGCCCCCTCAGTAATCTCGTTGGCATCATTTACAAGTATAGCCTCGCTGGCGTTTTGCGACTGAACCGCGAGCTTTGCCAATACGTTCGGCAGCAGATTCAGCGACTTAATATCGCAGCGTTTCCAGCGTAAATCCGGATGTGTCTGCACCGATATTCCCTGCGTCTTGGCCGTCGTATCCTCGGTGAGCGATTCGACGGTCAGAAAAAAATTCGGCTTCAAATCCTTCCCCGGAAGATGGCTGCGAGGCTCTGAACCCCGCGTAATATGAAAATAAATCTTCGCGTTGGCGTGCCCGCTTTGCTCAAAGGCGGTTTGAACTCTACGCCGAATGTCCGCGATATCCACGCCGTGTATGAAGATTTCCCTCAGACTCCGTTCAAACCGAGCCAGGTGTTCCTCGAATGCAAAAATTCGGCCGTCATAACTCCGCAGCACTTCATAGACGCCATCACCAAAATACAATCCGCGGTCCAGATATGCCTTGTCCAGTTCGCTGAACGGCAGCATCTGGTCATCAATCATTGCCAATTTCATAGGGTTCATCTCCGAAAGTTGAATAGACTGAATATTTTAATTTTCCTCATTATTTCGGCATATAGCAACACCAAATTTCAATGTTTCCATTTGTTTAGACAGGGAAAATGATTGGAGGTGCAATGTGACGCTGAATTTTCCCTATTTTTTGGTTTTTTTGGCCAAACATACAATTTTTTCTTTACAAATTCACCCCTGCCCCCTAAAATTCATCTCTTTTATGCAAAACAGCGACAATATATCGAAAAATAGTTGCAGGAGTACCTATGTACGCAGTGATTGAACAAGGCGGCAAACAATATAAGGTCGAACAAGGTGATATTATTAATATTGAATTGACCGAGGCGGCACCGGACGCCAAAACCATAGATCTGGACAAAGTGTTGTTCGTCAGTGACGGCCAAAATATCCAGGTGGGCACACCTTATCTGGACGGCGCCAAAGTAGTGGCCACGTTTCGCGTGAATGCCGAACAGGCCGTGGTCAAAGGTCCCAAGCTCTATCCGGCCTACCACCGCCGCCGTAAAAACAGCAGCAAGCGTGTCGGCCATCGGCAAAAATACCTCCAGGTCGTCATTGACAGCATCGAGTTGCCGACAGGTTCCTCGTCCGAGTAATACCTCGGCCGGCGTCTCTCTCTTTAGCCATTGCATTTATCAGACCTGTGGGTCTGTGCGGTGCGTTGTGCGCCCGCAATGGGTCCGATAAGGTATTAATTATTTCTGCGGCAGTCAGAATGTTTAATTTTTTGTAAAGATTTTGTTTTTTTTCACCAAGTCTTTCCTTATAGCCCTTCCTTTGTTGGTCGATTTCATTTCAATGAAATCAAATGCCCTCTATAAGGAGAGACTGGTCAATGCCGACACAATTCATTCAGACGAATAGGTTCATCAGAAACCTGCTCCGGTATGCCCTGGTCGCACTTTTGTATTTCACTGGGACGGCGGTGGGCAATGTCGAGGACAACGGGACCCCCTCGCTAACGCCCGACACTCTGTTTGATTTGAGTTTGGAACAATTGATGGATATTCCGGTGATTGTTTCCGCCTCCCGTACCGAGCAGAAAATCAGCCATTCGGCCGTTCCGGTCAGCATTTTAACCGACAAGGATTTTCATTACAGCGGTGTCACTTCGATCCCCGAAATGCTGCGTTTTGTGCCGGGGGTTGATGTGCGCCGGCTGGATCGCTTTCGATACAACGTTGGCGTGCGGGGTATGATAGGCCAGTATTCCGACCGGACGTTGGTGCTGATTAACGGACGAGCCGCCCTCGATCCAGTCTTTGGCACAACCGATTGGATGCTGATGCCTGTTTTTATTGAGGACATTGAGCGGGTTGAGGTGGTTCGCGGTCCCGGCGGGGCGGTCTGGGGAGCCAATGCCTACAACGGCGTTATCAATATCATTACCAAAAGCCCTGCTCGACCAGATTTGAACAATCTGTTCAGTACTACCATCAATGAATACGGCGACAGTTTTACCCACATTCGAGTGGTCGGGCGAACTGACCGATGGGCCTGGCGTGTTTCAGCCGGCTATGAAGACAGTGAATCCTCTGACGCTGCCGGTGCCGGACGCATGGCCTCGGCTTTTCCGGAGATGAATTCGGTGATTGGGTTTGAGCATTTTCGGGCCCGTGATTTTTTCCGCAGTTGGAAGTTTGATACTGAGGCCGACTATACGCTGTCCGAAAGCAGCCTGCTGCGTTTTGGAATCGGCCACAGTTCAGCGCGTTTCGGCGATCGTGAATTGGCGGGCTATTATCTCATGCGAAACGCCTCGGCTGAAACCACGCGGCTGTTTGCCCG
>JAAYQH010000519.1 GCA_012519365.1 Planctomycetota bacterium
AGCTGGGCGGTGATTCTGGGGCTCTTCGGCTATTCGATGTATCGCACCCTGACCAGCAAACCGCCGCCTGATGATTCCCAAAGCCCGCAGGATGAGCAGAACGGTGGGGATTAGATAATATCTTCAATGGCCTCGGTCAGATTGGAGAGCAATTCCCACTCCGTTTTTATCATACCGGCCATTTTGTCCAGAAACGACTCATCTCGTTGTTGTCGGGCAAAGTGCTTAGAGAACAGTTTTTCATAGACCGACAGCAATTTGGGAATACAGACCTCAAGCGAAAACATCTTGGCGATTTTTTGGGCCTGCGTGGCAAATTGCTTTTTTTGTTCTGTGGAAAGGCTGAAGAACTGCTCAAGGGCATCGGCAAACGCCCGGCTGTTTTCCTCATGCAGCACATAGCCGTTTTGTCCGTGGTTGACCACCTCGCGCACACCCGGCGCATCCAGTGCCACGACCGGTACGCCGCAGGCCATCGCCTCGGCCAGCACCAGCCCCTGGGTTTCGCTTTTGGACGAAAAAACAAAGACATCCATCGCGTAATAGCCATCGACAAGGGAGCGGTCTTTGAGTTTGCCGACAAAATGAACGCGATCCAGGACACTGAGCCGCGAAAAAATCGCTTTCATGGAGGGCTCAGAGGGGCCGTATCCTATCACGACAAAATGAACGCGAGGGGCGTTTTGTAAATACAGTCCGACGGATTGACAGAGAAACTCGAGGTTCTTTTCGGGGGCCAGCCTGCCGACATGACCGATAAGCGGCACATCGATGGGGATGTGGTGGCGCTGTCTAAAGGCCTGCCCGTCGCCTTCGGCAAAGCGGCCAAGGTCGATGCCGGTCGGGACCACCTCGATGGGTGTGGTAACACCCCGCTGACGAAGAATCTCGGCAATGCTGGCGCTGGGCACAATGACAACATCGGCCATATTGGCATAGCCGGTGGACAAACGAATGACAAACAGTTTGAGTTTTTCAAAGCCGACCGGCACATAGTGCGTGTATTGTTCAAACATGGTATGGTGGGTGTACACCAGGGGTAAATCGAATTTTTTGGCCACACGCACCGCCGTATTGCCAATCAGAAACGGATGATGCGAGTGGATAAGATCGGGTTGAAATCTCTCGATATGCCGTCTTAAAAAGCCGTGAATCGGCACCACGACGGCAAAATCGCTGCCGTTGAAGTGCTGAATGGCGGGCAATCGGATCACATCGGCCTCATCTTCGACGGCATGTTCATACTCGGGCGCAACGACAAGCACGTGATGGCCGCGTTTTTTCAGTTCGGCCGCACACGTGGAAACAGAGTTGGCCACACCGCCAACGTGCGGCAGATACGTATTGGTCATCATCACAATATTCATCAGCTTGGTATCTCTTTTGTGTTCGGTTTTGACTGTAATTTCATCTTCTTTATGCTGGTTCATTATACCGATTCTGCACGGACCGTGCCACCGTCTTCCCGTTTTTCGTCGGGTTTGACTTTTCAGCACATCCCCCTGAAAACCTGAGGCTGGGTTGAAATTTTTTCAAAAATCCGCAATTACAGGCTTTTGGCCCCCAGAGAGTCTTATAAAAATGCGATATTTAGACTGCTTAGAGATGATCTGTAACGATTGTATCGACTATAACACCGAATGAGTTTGATTTTGTTATTTTTTTTTCTGAATGTCGTGAAATGAATAAGGGAGAATCTTGCTTTTTATAGTCTCTTTTTGATATAGTAAGCATAACTACTTTGTTGCCAACAAGGGAGGCATCTTTCGCTTACGGCGCAGCGTACAAGGCAAGGAATCCATTTTGGCAAGATCGGTGTCTTGTCGGGAATTTTAGAACAAATATAGTGCAGAAAAAAAACAGTTTAACGGGAGAACACAATGAAAAAAATGGCATTGATTTTGATGTCGGTGGCAGTTCTGACGGCGGCGGCAAATGCAAGTTTGATCATTAAGGTACAGCCCGAAGGCGACGGCCAAAGCGGCAGAGCGCGTTACGGTTTTTCCTATGGATGGGAAAATACAGGATTCAAGGTGGATGCCAACCCCAACTGGGCAGGGCATTGGTATGAAAGCTCTTGGGCAAGCGGTGAGAGCAGCACTGTCTATATGCAAATCTCGCTGTCGGATATCCCGAGCGGAGCGGAAATTCAGCAGGCAACCCTTTATTTGCACATTACCGAAGTATCGGGCAACGGCAGCGAATTGAGACATCGCAGCGACTCGTCCGGCGCCAACGGTCTGGCCAGTCAGCAGTTG
>JAAYQH010000040.1 GCA_012519365.1 Planctomycetota bacterium
AGAGTCTTCATGTCCAGTCGGGGCAACCGCATTTGCTTCGTTCGTTTTTTCACTGTGCAAAGCTAAAAATATGAGTCGTTCGTTTAATTATTCAAAAGTCAATAAAGTTGCTTCTTTCCAGTTCGTCATTTATGCTTACCCTTGTTCTGCGAGCTCGGCTTCGATTTGTTCGATCGTGGGCAGCGAACCTTTCAGGTCGTCGGGCAATGCCTGGGTCAGTTCATATTCCGACACGCCCATCGGCTTATGGATGTCGCTTAAAGCGTATTCGGCAACGACTTTATCCTTGCTTTTGCATAGCAGGATGCCAATCGTTGGCTTATCGCCTTCACAACGGAGTTGTTCATCAACGGCTTTGATGTAAAAATTGAGTTTACCGGCGTGTTCCGGCTCAAATTCAACCGTTTTCAGTTCAATCACCACATAGCAATGCAGCCGGGTATGGTAAAACAGCAGATCCAAAAAGAACTCCCGCTCTCCGACCGGCAGGGAAACCTGTTTGCCGAGATACGCAAAGCCGGCGCCAAGCTCCATCAGGAATTTGGCGAGATGGTCAATCAGCCCTTTTTCCAGTTCCCGCTCGGTGTAATCTTCTGTAAGCGTGAGAAAGTCGAAGTTGTACGGGTCTTTGATCATTTCACGGGCAAGGTCGGATTGGGGGGCCGGTAAGGTGGCTTGAAAGTTGGTAATCGCCTTGCCGCTTCGGGCAAAAAAATCACTTTCAATCTGATGTATCAAGACACTGCGCGACCAGTTATTCTCGATCGTTTTGCGGGCATAGAAAAGAGCCTGCTCGACCGTGTCGTATTTCTGGATAATAGCGATATTGTGCCCCCATGGGATTTGAACCAATTGCAGCACAGCCTGCCCGGCGACTTGTGAAACAGGCTGTTTCACTTTTGTATCTTCCGTGCTGTAAAAGAGATACCATTGTCGGACAAATACAATATTGCGATATGAAAACCCCTTCATGTCAGGGAATTCTGCCATTAAATCTTTGCTTAACTGCTTGAGAAAGCCGCTTCCCCATGCGGCGTTTTTCTGCTTTTGAACGATATCTGCCCCCAACTGCCAGTAAAACTCCAGCAAAGTGGTATTGACTGCCGTTGCCGCCTTGAGCTGGGCCGCCCGGGCACGCAGCTTAATATCGATCAGCCATTGGCGATATTCTTTAGATGCAGCAATTTCATTCGCCATAGCCCAAAACCTCCAGATTCTTTTTGATGGTCTTTTCCAGCTTGGTTGATGCGGCCAGTTGTGTTTCGAGAAACCGCTGCATTTGTTTTTTGTCGGGCAGTTCAAGCTGATATTTGGACACGAACAACTGGTTATCCATCCCAGCCAGTGCATACTCGACCAGTGCGTGGTTTTCCTGTGTACATAGCAGGATGCCGACGGGCGGGTTGTCGCCTTCGGTCTTCTCATGTCGGGCGTACCAGTTGACATAGGTGTTGAGCTGGCCGAGAAACTCAAATACATACGGGTCGCGGATGATCTGATGCGGGGTTTGTGCCTGTGCTTTGTCCAGGGTCAGTTCGGACAGTTTTTTGGGGTTTTTGCTCAGGCCGGAGCGTTCATAGTACAAGCTGGCAATCTGTCGCTTCAGTTCACGCACCGACCAGTTGCCGCGGATGCACTCGATTTCGTAGAAATACCGCTTTTGGGCATCTTCAATCGCGATTAATTCGGCCAAGTGGCTAAATGACAATCGTTCCAATAGCGTTTGGCCCGGTGTTCGTGATTCGGGAGACAGTGTCTCCCGGATTGCGGCGGTATCAAGCTGTTTGCCTGCGTTTTTGAGGAAGGGCAATAGTTCGGGAGTCAGCGACTCCCGGATTCGCGGGTAGGTCAGGTAAAACAGCCGAAATCGCCTAAGTTCCCGTTCTTCAACCCGTTTGAGGCCGTAGTGTTGCAGAGAATCCGACAGTTTGTGGAGCAGTTTTTCCCCATATTCAGCCCGATCCTGGCCGTCTTGCTCGTATTCATAGATGTAATGGCCAATCATCCAATTGCGAAGGGTCAGTCCCATGTTGACGGCCTTGACCGCCTGTTTCTGAAGGCTGTCGTGTATGGTCTTGATCTGTTGAACAAGGCCATTGAAATTGAGCTGTTCAGAGGCCATACCCAATCTCTTTCAGATTCTTCTTGATGGTCTTTTCCAGCCTGGCCGATTCGGCGAATTGTTCGGCCAGTGTGGCGGTCAGGTGCTGCATCTTTTCCTCAAACAGTTCGCCGTCGTCTTCGGCCGTCTCGGCGCCGACATAGCGGCCGGGGGTCAGGACATAGCCGTGCGAGGCGATCTCTTCGAGCGTGGCGGACTTCCACCAGCCGGGCTTGTCCTCGTACGTGCCGCCTTCGCTGCGCCAGGCGTGATAGACGCCGGCAATCTCGGCGATGTCGGCTTCGGACAGTTCGCGATGGACGCGGTCGATGAGTGTGCCGCAGCGGCGGGCGTCGATAAACAGCGTCTGGCCGCAGCGGGAGCGGAATTTACGTTTGGCATCGGCGGTCTTTTTGCGGGTGACAAACCACAGGCAGACGGGAATCTGCGTGGTGTAGAACAACTGCCCCGGCAAGGCGATCATGCAATCGATCATATCCTGTTCGATCATGGCCTTGCGGATTTGGCCTTCGTTGCTGGTGTTGGTGCTCATCGAGCCGTTGGCCATGACAAAGCCCGCGATACCGCCGGGGGACAGGTGGTGGATGAAATGCTGTATCCAGGCGTAGTTGGCGTTATTGGCCGGCGGTGTGCCGAATTTCCAGCGGACATCCTCCCGCAGCCGGTCGCCGCCCCAGTCGCTCATATTGAACGGGGGATTGGCGAGGATAAAGTCGGCCTTGAGGTCTTTGTGGGCGTCGGCGTGGAAGCTGTCGGCCCATTGGGGGCCGAGGTTGGCGTCGATGCCGCGGATGGCCAGATTCATCCGGGCCAGCCGCCAGGTAGTCGGGTTGGATTCCTGGCCGTATATGGCGATGTCGCCGAGGCGTCCGCCGTGGGCCTCGACGAAC
>JAAYQH010000041.1 GCA_012519365.1 Planctomycetota bacterium
GGTGGGGCTGAGTATGGGCAACCCCCACAAGGCGATTCACTACGGCTTGACGTGTTCGCTGTTTTCGGTGCTTGGCGGGACACTTGCATTTTTGCTGGGGCTGGCGATCGGGCCGGAACGTGTGGTGGCGTTTTTTGAGGCGGTCAGCATCGGGCCGCTGGCCCTGGGCGACAAGGCAAAACTGGCGCTGGAGTATTATCAGCGTTATGATTTTTGGGCGATTGCCATCTCGGCGCTGACACCGGTGCCGTATATGCTGTTTAGCTGGGTCGGCGGAATGGCCAAGGTGTCGCTGGTAAAGTTTATCGGTGTAAGTCTTGTGTTTCGCGCGATGCGGTTCGGAGGCGAGGGGGTGCTGTTTCGTCTGTTCGGTCTGCGGGCCCGGCAACTTATCGAAAAATACTTCAATACCGCGACTGTTGTTCTGATGATTCTGCTGGTCGGGCTGGTGTATCTCATCCGAAAACTCGGACATTTATTCGGGTAAGCGGCGGACCTTTATGATGACGGCGATGAAATACTTCTGAGCAGTTCGGGCACGTCGGTGGGTGCTATTTCCCATACGGTTTCGTCCTGAACGGCAAAATAGCTGTAAACCAGAATATTTCGAAAACCAACACTCTCTCGAGCGTTTGGAATGGCGTGTTCATATTCCGGACCCCATCGCAATATTTGACTTACTGCTTCGCCGATAATCCTGAGCTTTCATTTAACATCCGCCCTGACCAGCTCGTTTTGCTGATAATCCGTCAGTGTTTTTGTCTTTGGTAAAGTCCTCAAAGGCCTGGCAGGCCTGTTGAATGTCATAGAACAGTGAACGAATTTTTGGCTGCATAGAGTTCGACTCTCGATAGATTGACAATCTCTTGGAAGCAGGATTGTCAAGCTGCAGAAAAAAGGTGTTCTGGGGGTATGTTTTTGGGTTATAATGAACACGACAGACAACGGGTTTAGGGAATGACGAAATGGCTGATTTTGTGAGGTTACGATGAATGAGACACAGAAACAAACGTTGTTGCGGATTGCCAAGCGGGCGGTGGCCTCGGCGGTAATGGGGACGTCGTTGCGGATTGAACGATGCGACGATTCGGAATTGAATGAGCCGCGGGGGTGTTTTGTGACGCTCAAAAACGGCGAAGAATTACGCGGCTGCATCGGGCAGTTTACGGCCGACCGGCCGTTGTATCAGATGGTGGCACAGATGGCTGTTTCCTCGGCCCGGCACGACCCGCGATTTATGCATGATCCGATTACGCCGGAGGAATTGCCGCACCTGTTTATTGAAATTTCGGTGCTAAGCCCGATGCGGAAAACCGAAGATCCCTTGAGCCTGCGACTGGGTATTGACGGGATTTACATTACAGACGGCATACGGAGCGGCTGTTTTCTGCCGCAGGTGGCGAGCGAAACCGGCTGGAGCAAGGAAGAGTTTCTCGGTTACTGCTGCACGCACAAGGCCGGGCTGGAGTGGGACGCATGGAAACGAAAAGATGTTCAGACTTATCTGTTTACAGCCGAAGTCTTCGGTGCCGAGTGGAACGAGATTAAAGGTTAAGCACGAAAGGAAACGAGATGTTGACGGGCAGCAAGATAGGGCTGGGAGTACTGAGTTTGATGGCTGCGGCCGGCGTTGGTCTTGTTGGATGTAATGAGAAGCCACCGGCTGAGCCGGTGATGTCGGGCAACCCTCTGTTTGAGGGGTGGTATGCGGATCCGGAGGCGATTATTTACGACAAAACGTACTGGATTTTCCCGACCTATTCGGATGCGTACGACAAGCAATTGCATTTTGACTGTTTTTCGTCCGAGGATTTGGTGACGTGGACCAAACATGAGCGGATTTTGGACAGCAAACAGGTCACGTGGGCAAAGCGAGCGATGTGGGCACCGGGAGTGATAGAAAAAGAGGGCAAATATTATCTGTTCTTTTCGGCCAATGATGTGCACCCCGGCCAGATTGGCGGCATCGGCGTGGCAGTTGCCGATCAGCCGGCCGGGCCATATCGTGACCTGCTGGGCAGGCCGCTGATCAACGAGATTGTCAACGGCGCTCAGCCGATCGACCAGTACATTTTTCGTGATGACGACGGGACCTATTATATGTATTACGGCGGCTGGAGACACTGCAATGTAGTCAAGCTCAACGAAGAATTTACAGGATTGGTGCCGTTTGAGGATGGGACGATTTATAAGGAGGTTACGCCGGACGGCTATGTCGAAGGGCCGTTTATGTTCAAAAAAGACGGTAAATATTACTTTATGTGGTCCGAAGGCGGCTGGGGCGGCCCGGATTACAGCGTGGCTTATGCGATTGCCGATTCGCCGCTGGGGCCGTTTGAACGCATTGGCAAGATTCTTGAGCAGGACCTGTCCGTGGCCACCGGCGCCGGCCATCATTCGGTGCTGCACGTGCCCGGCACGGATAAATGGTATATCGTTTATCACCGTCGGCCGCTGAGCGAGACACACCCCAACCACCGTGTTACGTGCATCGACAAAATGGAATTTGACGAACAGGGGTATATCAAGCCGGTTCGGATCACTTTTGAGGGGGTGCCGGCACAGCGGATTCCCTGACAGGGTCCTGGCGATGTTTGGTGCTCAAAAGTGATGGCGGAGAACAAATAAGAAATAAGAAAGGCGTTTAATGACATAAAAGTCTTGGATAGTTTCATTATTGGACTTGTTTTGACGTAAAACAAGAAGTTCTTGACAAGGGTCTGCTTGGGTGCTATTATTGGACCTTCCGTGTTGGAACTGAAGTGTTGGAATGCAGTGATGCGACGGGCCGCAGTGTTGGCCGGGCGGAGGGTTGGTTGGATGACTCACGAATTGAGGGATGGGTTTATTCCAGACAAAAAAAACAATCAAAATTTGTTTTTTCATAGTTTTTTTGGGGGACAGGGGAGGATTTTATTATCTTTAATTCTATGTTTATTGGTGGGGCTGGTCGGTTGCTCGCAGCCTTCCTCATCATTCCAAAGCACGATCTCACCTGATGCAGGCCCAAATCTGAATACAACCACCGGGCTGATAGACTATCTGCAGGTCGAGCCGACAGTGCGGCACGTGGCGTCGTGGGACAACCCGTATGGTCAGGGATTGGTGATTGAGACGCGGCATTATCGCGTTTATACGACGCTGCTGGAGCCGCTGATGCTGCGGCAGGTGCCGTCTTTTCTGGAGTCGGCGTTTCGGGCGTATCAACGTCAATTGCCCGAGCCGGTTTCTTCTTCTGAGCCGTTGGTGGTGTATTTGTTCGACAGCCGCACAGCGTGGGAAGCATATACACGCGACACCGCCGGCGAAAACGCAGAGATTTATCTTCAAATCCAGGCGGGGGCCTATGTTGCCGATGGAGTTTGTGCGGCCTATAATATCGGGCGTCGGCAGACGTTTTCGGTGCTGGGACATGAGGGATGGCATCAGTTTACCCAGCAGTATTTTACCTATCGTTTGCCGAGTTGGCTGGATGAAGGCATTGCGACGTTGTTTGAGACGTGCCGCTATGAGCGGGGGCAGTTTGTTTTTCAGCCGACATCCAATATGCTGCGTCTGGGCACGCTTAAGTTGCAATTGCTTGAAGGGGAGCTGATTTCGCTCAATGAGCTGCTTGTGCTCAATCCCGGTCAATTATTAAGCGGCTACAACGTCGATCCTCACGGGGCAACGGCGTTTTATTCGCAGGTCTATGCGTTGGTTCGCTTTTTGCGTGAGGACGGCTACGGCATGCGTTTGCGGGCCTATCGGGCCATGCTGCACGGGGCAGCGCATGGGGACTGGCCGATTGAGGACCGTTTGCTTGACGTTGCCGCCGATCGCCAGGCGGTTCTGACGGTTGGGTGGAATATTCAGACCTCACAGGCCTTGTTTGGGTATTATTTTGGGAAAGATCTGGACGCGATGAATGCAGAATATCAGGCGTTTTGTCGAAAGATTACCTATCCGATCCAGCTCAAAGCGATGCACATAATTCCCGCCAACTGATATGTTTTGCAATTTTTGGGTGTTTTCGCTGCGTTTTTTTGTCGATTTATAGAAGCGAAGGCAGCATTGCCGTTCAAGAGAATGCCAACCCTGAAGCAGAAGAAAGAATAGCCCGATGGATCATGTTTTGATTAAATCCTCCAGTGGTATTGGGGCGGAATTTGTCCCTTCGGAATTTTTACGCCCCGGTCAAGATGAATACACGCTGCGCAATGCACAAAATCCCCAGCCGCTTCCGCCGTGGCGTCACCTGCGCGCCGATGAGCTGGAGCAGCTTGTCAAAAACGGCAATAACGCAGAGAATTGGGACGATCTGCTGGTGACCGATGCGTTCGATCCTGGTCAGGTGAAAAACAGCAGCTTTTTCGGTCGGGTTCGCATTGGCCGACTGGACAATGCTGTGCTGGAGCATCACGACCTGCAACTTCCCACCGGCATATGGAACAGTCAAATTGTCGCGTGTGATATTGGCAATGATGTGGCGATTCACAATGTCAGTTATCTGGCGCATTACATTATCGGCGACCGATGTATTCTGGCCAATATTGACGAGATGCACACGACCAATCACGCCAAATTCGGCAACGGCATCCTCAAAGACGGCGAGCCGGAGTCGGTGCGGGTCTGGATGGATGTGATGAACGAGGCCGGGGGGCGTCGTGTGATGCCATTTGACGGGATGATCGCGGCCGATGCCTATCTGTGGGCCAAATACCGCGACGATAAGGCGATGCTGGAAAAGTTTAAGCATTATACGCAGAAAAAATTCGATTCCCGACGCGGATATTACGGCACTGTGGGCGATCAGTCTGTGATCAAAAACTCGCGGATTCTCAAGGATGTCAAGATCGGCTCGTGTGCGTATATCAAAGGCGCCAACAAACTCAAGAATCTGACGATCAACTCATCGCCGCAGGAGCAAACGCAGATCGGCGAAGGGGTCGAATTGGTCAACGGCATTATCGGTTACGGCTGTCATATTTTTTACGGCTGCAAGGCGGTGCGGTTTGTGTTGGCAGATCATTCCAACCTGAAGTACGGCGCACGGCTGATCAATTCGTTTTTGGGGGACAACTCGACGATTTCCTGCTGCGAGGTGTTGAACAATCTGATTTTTCCGGCCCACGAACAGCATCATAACAATTCCTTTTTGATCGCGTCGGTTGTGCTGGGGCAAAGCAATATGGCTGCGGGGGCGACTATCGGCTCCAACCATAACAGTCGTGCCAACGATAACGAGGTGCAGGCGGGGCGCGGCTTTTGGCCGGGGCTGTGTACGAGCATTAAACACTCCAGTCGGTTCGCGTCGTTTGTGCTGCTGGTCAAGGGCGACTTTCCGGCGGAGTTGGATATTCCGCTGCCGTTTAGCCTGGTGAACAACAATGTGTCCAAAGATCAACTGGAAGTGACACCGTCGTTTTGGTGGCGGTCGAATATGTACGCGCTGGCTCGGAATTCGTGGAAATTCAGGAACCGGGATAAACGGTTGAACAAAATTCAGCATATTGAGGTTGAGCCGTTGGCCCCGGATACGGTTGAGGAGATTCTCAAGGCGCGGCAGCTGCTGGAATTGTGGACGGGCAAGGCCGCGGCCCGACAAGCGGGGCAATCGGTTGAGACACTGGGCGAAGAGGACCTGATCCGGCAGGGTCGGCTGCTGCTGACCGGCCCGGCCGAGGCGGTTGACGGGCTTGAGGTGCTGGGCGAGGGGATGGAAAAAACGCATCGCAGGGCCGTGATCCGCAAGCCGCAGGAAGGCTACGCGGCATATGGGCAAATGCTGCATTATTACGGAGTGTGCAATGTGCTCAGTTATGCGCAGGCCCATCCTGAGGCGGATTTTGCAGCGATGCAGAAGGTGTTGGCGGGGCCGCGCTGCTCGCAATGGGTGAATCTGGGCGGTCAACTGGTGTCGACGGAAGATGTCGACCGGCTGCGGGTTGACATTGGCGCGGGGGTGTTGGATTCGTGGGATGCGATTCATCGGCGTTATGATGAATTGTGGGCGGCCTATCCGCTGGAAAAACAGAAACACGCCTTTGCCGTGTTGTGCGGGTTGTATGAGACGGATAACCTGACCGAGGCACAGTGGCGTGAGGCGCTCCAGAGAGCGGTTGCAATCCAGGAATTGATTTGTCAGCGGGTTTATGAATCGCGCAAGAAGGATTTCGAAAATCCCTTCCGCCGGGCGACGTACCGCAATCTTGAGGAGATGACCGCCACCATCGGCACGGTGGAGGACGATGATTTCGTGCAGCGTGTCCGGCAAGAGTCCGCCCAGTTCAAACAGCAGGTTGAACAAATCCTTTCCGCTTTTTATCCTGAAAAAGCAGGTGGCTGCCAAGCGGGCGGTCAGGTAAAAAGCAAGTAAAATACGATGCCATCGCGTGTTCCCCAAAGGTGATAGGCCGATGTCACAGTCGCATTTGAACCCTCTTTTGGAGTTGAAAACGGTTCAATGCATACTGCGGAGTTTTTTGACGCCGGCCCAGCGCCGGCCGGGTAGAATTTATAATCGATACGAACCCATTTTAGAAACGAGGACAACATGAATTTACAGGACAAACGATATGCGCAGTATGCGCTGGTGCGGGAGATGATGGACACCGTTGGTGTGGTCAAGGGGTTTGATCGGGGGCAGAGTCGGGACGTGGCCGGGCGGATCGCCTCGGTCGGTCGGCTGTTGATGAGCGGCGAGGGGTCCAGTCGTATTTTCCCGGCCAAGAATGCGATTCGCAAGGCGTTGACGTGGGGGCTGGATGTGTGCCTGCATACGGAAGGGTCGCGTCAGGCGCTGCAATATGTTCTGTCCAAGTTTGCGGTGTTTTGCGCGTCCAATTCGGGCCGAACGAAAGAAGTGGTACTGCTGGCCAAGAAACTGGCCGAGTCGGGCAACGCCCATCGGTTCGGTCTGACCGCCAACGCTGGGACGCTGCTGGAGCAGGCCTGTGCAGAAACATTTGTGCTGACGTGCGGCTGGGAGCAGGCAGTCGCCGCGACCAAGAGCGTCGTTGAGCAAGCCCTTTTTTATGAATCCATCGTGCGGCATATTCACGGCTCAATAGATGCGCTGGATTGCGCAGCGTTGGCTGAACGTATCGAAGAGGCGTTGACATTGCCGATTGATGCCGGGGTGGTGCGGGCCGCGGCCGCAGCGCCGACTATTTATTTTGCCGGCTATAACGACGGGGTGGCCGAGGAATTGACACTCAAGACCAACGAGATTACCCGCAAGAAGAGCGATTTTCTCGAAGGTACCTATGCTGTGCATGGTATCGAAGAGGTGATGGATCCTCAGGATGTGGTCTTTGTGGTGGATCCGATTGCCGAGGAAGAGGAAAAGTTTGAAGAGGTGCTTGTCAAAGGTGTTGGGCTGAAGGTCGTGGCCATTGCCGCCCGCGACACCCGTTTTGAGACGATTCGCGTGCCGGAGGCGGGGGCGATGAACCCGTATGTGTTCTTGTGTGCGGGGTGGAATCTGCTGGTCGAAATCGGCATGGCGCTGAAAATCAATCTTGACAAACCCGAGCGCGCACGTAAAGTCGGCAATGAGTTCATCGGTTAACAGACAAGAACAGCCACGACGGGAGGTGTATGAAAGTTTCGTTAAATCAGAAGATTTTGAGTCGAAACGACCAAATTGCCCAACAAAATCGCGAATTTTTCGCCCAAAACGGCATCTTGTGTCTCAATGTGATCTCTTCGCCCGGCTCGGGCAAGACGACGCTGTTGGCTCGGACTATCCGGTATTTGGGCGATCGGCTGAAGGTGGGCGTCATTGAGGGCGACATCCGCACCGATCATGATGCCCAGCGCATTCGGGAAACCGGCGCCGAGGCCGTCCAGATTGAAACCGAGGGGGCCTGCCATCTCAGCGCTGAGCAGGTCGCCGCGGCGCTGAAGGTGATGGATGCGGCCTCAAAAGACATCATTTTTATCGAGAATGTGGGAAATCTGGTCTGTCCATCGGCCTTTGATTTGGGCGAATCTGGGCGGGTGGTGCTGCTGAGTGTGCCGGAAGGCGACGACAAGCCCGCCAAATATCCGGGCACGTTTGCGGGGGCGAATATAATTCTTGTCAATAAGATCGATTTGATAGATTATATTCCGTTTCGGCTGGAGCGTGTGTTGGCCGATATTCAGGCGGTCAATCCGGAGGCGACGATTTTGCAGGTCTCGGCTGAGACGGGTCAGGGGTTTGACGCGTGGTGCGACTGGCTGGTTTCGTACCGGGCTGCCGTGTCCAAATAAGACGATGGACGGGAAAAAGAAGGTCCCCTCTCTGCGGAAAAAGACCCAGAGAGATGGTTTTCCACAGGGTGGAGGACGCGGCACCTTGCACCATCTCGTTCGCCAGCGGGTAAAACATCTATAACGTATATTTTCAATATACCATACCCCGTTAAATCCATTCAGGACGCCGGGGACCGAGAGAAATTTTATTCTCAATTCTTCCGAAACAGAGAATAGATGCGGTTTTTGGTTCCTGCTCTTAGATGAAAATTTCAAAGAAAATCAACATTCAATTGACACTGATTCCATATTTGGTTATTTTGCCATATGTTCAAATGTGAGGTATAAAACCTATGAATGAAAAAGACAAATTGCTCTATGATGCCAAGGCCAAGGTGCTTAAGGCGCTGGCTCATCCGACCAGGCTCTGGATGGCGGAACAGTTAGCCTGTGGGGAACGCTGTGTGTGTGAATTTGCCGATGCGGTTGAGGCCGATTTTTCCACGATTTCGAAGCATTTGGCTGTCCTGAAACAGGCCGGGATTGTTGAGGTCGATAAACGCGGCAAACAGGTTTATTACCGGTTGAAAGTGCCGTGTATCCTCACCTTTATGAACTGCGTGGAAGCGGTCATTGAATCTCAAATCAAGGCACACTCTGCATTGATTAAGTAATTATTGGGCGGATAGTGGGTTAAATGGGGAAACGACCGTGAGAGGGATATATGGATTGGAAAGCTGAAGGGAAGAAGCTGGCCGTGATCGCCGGGGTGTTTTTGGCGTGTTTTTATCTGCCGATAGAACATTCACGGTTTGTCAACGCCGTTCTTGAGGCCCTGTATCTGGTCAAGGGGTACGCCCGGGAGCATGTTCTGCTGTGTCTGGTTCCGGCGTTTTTCATTGCCGGGGCGATTGGTGTGTTTATCAATCAGGCGTCGGTGATGAAATACCTCGGCCCCCGTGCCAACAAGGTATTAGCCTATGGGGTGGCCAGTGTCTCGGGGGCAATTCTGGCGGTCTGTTCGTGTACTGTGCTGCCGTTGTTTGCGGGGATTTACAAGATGGGAGCGGGGTTGGGTCCGGCCACGACGTTTTTGTATTCCGGCCCGGCGATCAATGTGCTGGCGATTATCCTGACGGCTCGAGTTCTCGGTCCGGAGATGGGCATTGCCCGAGCGGTGGGGGCGGTGTTGTTTAGTGTGGTCATCGGGCTGCTGATGCATCTGATTTATCGCAAAGAGGAATGGGCTAAAAGCAACGGGCAGATTGCGATGCCGCAGCCGCAGGTGTCTCGCCCGCTGTGGAAGAATGCGGCGTTTTTTGCCTCGATGGTGGGGATTCTGGTTTTTGCCAACTGGGCTCGAAGCGGCGATGTGCGGGCCGTGTTTTTGTGCTGTCCGGGGGGACTGAGTACCTATGAGGTTGAGGGGGCACTTGTCGAAGAGTCCGGTGAGGTTGTTCGTGTGGTGGATCGGGCCGGCACGGAACATCAGATCCCTGCAGAGCAACTTCAGGTCCTTGAGCCGGTCGATAAGAACCCTGTTTATGAAGCGATTTATCGTGCCCGTTGGGGGATTACGGCGGCGCTGCTGGTGGTGTTTGGCGGGATGCTGCTGATGTGGTTTAGCCGGGGCGAGATCGTTGAATGGGTGCAGGCGTCGTGGGGGTATGCCCGGCAGATTTTCCCGCTACTGCTGATTGGGGTGCTGGCGGCCGGTTTTCTTTTGGGACGTCCGGGACATGAGGGGATTATTCCGGCTCGATGGGTCGAACAGGCCGTCGGCGGCAACGGTCTGTGGGCCAATCTGTTTGCGGCGGTGGCCGGGGCGTTTATGTATTTTGCTACGTTAACGGAAGTGCCGATTTTGCATGGGCTTCTTGGCGCGGGGATGGGCAAAGGGCCGGCGCTGGCGCTGCTGCTGGCCGGGCCGGCGTTAAGTCTGCCCAGTATGCTGGTGATCCGATCGGTGATGGGCACGCAGAAAACCATTGTGTTTGTAACACTGGTGATCGTGATGGCCACTCTCAGCGGATTGATTTACGGTGCGATATAAAACCGCAGGTTTCACAGAAAACACAAAGTGGGTTTTTTGCAATGGCACAATATACAGTGAGTCGGATTGGCGTCATCCATACACCGCATAAGCAAGCTGACGGAACACCGATTCAATCGGCCTGTCGCCGGTCAAGCTCGAACGCATCGAGGGCAACAAACTGTACATACGCGATGTGGATATGCTGGACGGTACGCCGCTGCTGGACATCAAGCCATACAGTCCAATGTTTGACCGTTTTGATGTGTCGCGCAGCGGCTGGATGGACCACGTTAAAGACGCACGGAAAATCGCCGACGAACGATTCCACAGATAAAATCAAAGATCAAAAATCAAAAACGCCAAACCGCCTTCGGCGGAGATTTTTATGGAGATAAACGAATGAAAAAGATACAGATATTGGGAACGGGGTGTCCAAAGTGTAAAAAACTGGCCGAGAATGCCGAAGCGGCTGTGAAGGCCGCCGGTGTGGCCGCTGAGATTGAAAAGATAACGCAGATCAACGACATTATGGCGATGGGCGTGATGATGACGCCGGCCCTGGCGATCGACGGTCAGGTCAAGGTTGTCGGCAAGGTGCCCTCGCCCGAGGAGATTCGGGCGATGCTGGAGTAAGGTCAGAGGGCAGAGAGCAGAAGTCAGAGGTCAAAAGACAGAAAGGGACAGGCCGTGAGTACAGGGATAAAAGTGGTGATTGTCGGCGGATTACTGGTGGCCATCGGGACGGTGGTCATTCTGAAAAATGGCGGAACCTCAACGTGCTGTCCGCCGACGACCCATCCGCCCGGCGGTGCCGGGTTGCACGATGAATACGATGAGCCGGTCCAGGCTGCGCCCTCGCGGTCGGGTTTGCCGCGGCTGGTGGAACTGGGGTCAACGACGTGCATCCCGTGTCAGATGATGAAGCCGATTCTTGAAGAGCTGACAATCGAGTACGACGGCAGGCTGGTGGTGGAGTTCGTGGATGTGCATCGGGAACCCAAGAAGGCTGAACGGTTCAATATACACGTCATACCGACGCAGGTGTTTCTTGATGCGGACGGCAAGGAGCTGTTTCGTCACGAAGGTTTTTTCCCAAAAGAGGATATTCTGGCCAAGTGGGCGGAGTTGGGGTTTGACTTTGCTCAGCGGTGAATGATTTAGCAAAAAAAGGCGCGGCGATGCAGGATTTATTTACTCAATTAACGCACGCGGTTGAAGGGGTATGGTTTGCTGCGATGGCCGCGGCGTTTCTCTGGGGGGTGCTGAGCATCGTCCTTAGTCCGTGTCATCTGGCCGGTATTCCTCTGATAGTTGGGTTTATCGAAGGGCAGGGGCGGATGACGATACGGCGGGCGTTCGCGGTTTCGACGGCGTTTTCGGTCGGTATTTTAATCACGATCGCACTGATCGGCGTGGTTACCGCCATGGCCGGTCGAATGCTGGGCAGTCTTGGTGGGTGGGGCAATTATCTGGTTGCGGCGATTTTTTTTCTGGTGGGTCTGTATCTGCTGGATGTCATTGCGATGCCGTTCTCTGCCGCCAGTCCCAAAGGCATTCGTCGAAAAGGCATCCTCGCGGCGCTGCTGCTGGGGCTGGTCTTTGGCGTGGCGCTGGGGCCGTGCACATTTGCGTACATGGCGCCGATGCTGGCGATTACGTTTCGCCTGGCGGCGACGGATGCGGGGTACGGCGTACTGCTTTTGGCGATGTATGGTATCGGGCATTGTTCGGTCATTGTCTTTGCCGGTACATTTAGTGAAGTGATTCAGCGTTATCTGAACTGGAATGAATCCTCCAAAGGGTCGGTGGTGTTGAAACGAATCTGCGGCCTGCTCGTGCTGTTTGGCGGGCTGTATATGCTTTATATTGCTTGACGTGTGAGACAATCAATCCAAAGCCATAGTTTGAGAAGGGAGACTGTTATGGATCGCAGGATATTTGTCAGCCGGACACTGGCCGCCGGGGCGATGGCGGCAGGGTTGACCGCGACGGCACAGGCAGAATCGAACGAGTCGGTCAGGATTTTGGGTGTGGCGTGCAGTCCGCGTAAAGGGATGACGACCGCGCAGAGCATTCAAACGGCACTCGAGGCGGCCAAGACGGTCAGTGAGCGAATCCACGTTGCGTTTGTCGATTTTGGGGGGCTAAAGTTTGCCGGTCAGAGTGCCGACGGCACCTTCGAGAAGGATGATTTTTCAGAGGTGATTTTGCCCTTGTTAACCGATCCGGTGCCCGCGGGGCTGATCATCGGTTCGCCGGTGTATTTTCGCAATCTCAGTTCGTTGTGTATGGCGTTTCTGGAGCGGCTTGGGGCGGTACGAAGCCCGCGGCTGCTGTTGGCCCATACCACGGTGGGGGTGCTGTCGGTCGGTGCGTATCGTAATGGCGGCCAGGAGCTGGTCATCGCTCAGATTCAGGCGGCGATGCTGTGCCATCATGCCAAGATTGTCGGCGGTCAGCCTGCGGCGTTTCAGGGAGCGACGCTGTGGAACAATTGGGGCGATGACATCTCAAAAGACACCTTTGGCCTGGAATCCGCCCGGAAACTCGGCGCCCGTGTGGCCGAAGAAGCCCTCGAATCGGCCAAAAAGGCAGGTAATCAATAGTTTTTAACGTGTGAACGACAGTTTTCTTGTTTTTTTGTGCATTTCTGCGTATATGTACATATACACAAATAACAAAGAGGTGTTTATGGACAAAGAAGCGGCGATAATGAAGGTATTAAGCGAGCCGATTCGGCTGCGGCTGGCGGTTTTGCTGGCGATGGAAGGGGAGGTGTGCGTGTGTCGGCTGGCTGCGGCGATGGGTGAGCCGGAGTATAAGGTGTCGCGTCATTTGGGTCTGATGCGGTCGGCCGGGCTTGTGCAGGCGCGTCGCGAGGGTACGTGGATGTATTACCAACTGGCCAGGCCCAAAGGTGCGTTTCAGTTGCATGTGATTACGCTTTTGAAGACAGATTTTGACGGTCATCCCGCTGTCAAGGCCGATCGCAAACGTCTTAAACAGGCCGACTGCAAATAAGGGGGTTGGGATTGTGCGAAAAAGCCGTTTTGGAGCGAAATCGTGGCAAAAAAATTGAAAATACTGTTTTTGTGTACCGGCAATTCGTGTCGCAGCCAGATGGCCGAGGGGTGGGCTCGACAGTTAAAAGGCGATGTGGTAGAGCCGTATTCGGCAGGTCTCGAGACGCACGGGCTGAATCCTATTGCCGTCAGGGTGATGGCCGAGGCGGGGGTGGATATCTCAAAACAGCACTCCAAACATCTGGATGAGGTCGGGGGCATCGATTTCGATTATGTGATTACCGTCTGTGACAACGCCCGCGAAACGTGTCCGATGTTCCCCGGCAGGGCCAAGGTTATTCACATGGGATTTGACGACCCGCCGAG
The DNA here is from genome assembly GCA_012519365.1 of Planctomycetota bacterium. Taxonomy (GTDB): domain Bacteria; phylum Planctomycetota; class Phycisphaerae; order Sedimentisphaerales; family Anaerohalosphaeraceae; genus T3Sed10-213. Next base: position 13,645 of record JAAYQH010000041.1, read on the forward strand.
ACTGGCCAAAAACGCCAAAACCGAAGAAGAAGCTCTCGATATCTACCGCCGCGTACGCGATGAGATACGCGCATTTGTCGAAGAGTTGCCCGATAAGCTGGACACCTTGTAAATGGAAGGTCAATGATGGATGAGAAAATTAAAGAATTGATCGCATTGGGCGCCTCGATGGCGTGCAATTGTCATCCGTGCGTGAAATTTCACACCGACAAGGCACGGAAGATGGGCATTGACAATGCTAAAATCAAGATGGCCTATGACATTGGCCAAATGGTTCGCAAAGGGGCCGCTGGCCAGATGGACGAATTGCTTAACGATTTGCTTTAAGAAGGGAATAATGTCAGATAGTTGAAAAACTTGAAACATACAAACTGAAATATCTTTGAGCGTTATCTGACTGTCTGGGTTGCCCTGTGCATTGTCGGCTGGGTTGTGCTGGGCAAGATCGCCCCCGGTGTGGCCGAGACACTGGACGGGATGGCGATTTATGTGGATGGGGCGCCGGTGGTGTCGATTCCGATTGCCATTGCGTGGTTTTTCCTTGGCGTGGTTTTTAAGGGTTTCGTCCCCGGCACGGAGATTCTCAAAGACGGCACGGAGGTTGAGCTGTATCGTTCCTATATTTCCGGAGCGATTCTTCTGGGGATTGCTCCCTGCACGGCCATGGTGCTGATGTTGGGGGTATCTGGCCCGCGGCAATCAAGGCCATACGCTGGTCATGGTCGCGATTAACTCGCTGACCATGCTTGTCTTGTACGGCGTGCTGGGCGGCTGGTTGCTGGGCGTCAATAAAATGCCTGTGCCATGGCAGGCCCTGCTGCTATCGATCGGCATTTATGTGGCCCTGCCGCTGGTGGCCGGTTACTTTTCGCGCAAGTGGATTATCGCGCATAAGGGCATCGATTGGTTTCAGGATAGATTTTTACATCTTTTGACGCCGGTGTCCATTATTGCGCTGCTGGGGACGCTGGTGTTGTTGTTCAGCTTCAAGGGCGAAACCATTCTGGATAATCCCCTAACAATTTTACGGATCGCTATTCCTTTGTTTATTCAGACGGTCCTGATTTTCTCGCTGACCTATTTTCTGGCCAAGTTGCTGAAGTTCAGTTATGAAGACGCTGCCCCGACGGCGATGATTGGGGCGTCGAACCATTTTGAAGTGGCCATCGCCACCGCGACGATGTTATTCGGTTTGTCTTCCGGTGCGGCGTTGGCGACGGTTGTGGGAGTGCTGATTGAAGTGCCCGTGATGTTGATGCTGGTTAAAATATGTCTGCGTACGCGGCCCTGGTTTTCGAGACCGGCCATAGCGCTGGGTGCTGCGTGATCTGACGTATGAGGGTTAAAAAGGGGTAACGCCGGTTGCGTATCGGCCCATTCGATTTTTGAGTGAATGCGGCAAAAACTGTTGTATCGAGTAGGTGCATATGATACAATAAATAGTCGATATACAATCAGGATATTCAAGAGAAAGTACTTCGTCGTTAAGTTTGGAAGGGAGCATTGCGATGACCCTCAAGGATATCGTGGCCGCGAAAAGCCGTTTCACCGAGGCGCATTCTTTTGAACTGCCTTGTTTAACCCAAAGTCTGTGTCCGGACTGTCAGGTGGTCGTTGATGCAGAGCTGTATGAGGATGAAGGCCAGGTTTTTATGAAGAAAACCTGCCCTGAACACGGGGCGTTTAATGAATTGATCAGTGCGGATGCGACGTTTTTCAAATTGCTTCGACGCCGCAGTTATGAGACCTCTCGTCGGCCCACCCATTCGACTTATCCCAGTCAAGCGGGCTGTCCGTATGACTGCGGGCTGTGTGAGCAGCATTTGTCTACGCCGGTGATGCTGAACATCGACTTGACTAACCGCTGCAATCTGAATTGTCCGATTTGTTTTGCCAATTCCAATGCCGCCGGCCGGGTGTACGAGATTACCCTTGAGCAGTTGGATCAAATGCTCGACGATGCCATGCAGTTACGCCCGGAACCCCCGTGGTGTCTGCAGCTTGTCGGAGGGGAGCCGACTGTCCACCCCGATTTTTTAGAGGCGTTGCGGCGTGTCAAGGCCCGCGGCATATATCAGGTGCAGGTCGCGACGAACGGGGTGAAATTTGCGCAAAGCGCCGAGTTTGCCCAGGCCGCCAGCGAGGCGGGGATGGATGAGGTATATCTGCAATTTGACGGGCTTGACGACGCGATGTATCAAAAATTGCGAGGCCGGCCGCTGCTGGAGATTAAATTAAGGGCGATCGAGAACCTCAAAAACGCCAATGTGCGGGTGTCCCTGGTGCCGACTCTGGTCAAGGGCTTCAATGATCATCAGGTCGGGGCGATTACGGAATTTGCCATTGATCATATTGATGCCATCAGCACGATCAGTTGGCAGCCGGTGGCGATCACCGGTCGCATCAATGAAGAACAACGGCGGCAGATGCGTTATACTACCGCGGATTTGGCTCGCGATTTGGAGCAGCAGTTGGGGTTTATAGACCGGTATCGCGATTGGTATCCGTTTTCCATAATCGATCCGTTTATTCGTTTAAGGGAAGCGACGGA
>JAAYQH010000042.1 GCA_012519365.1 Planctomycetota bacterium
CCAACGACCCGCCTGCCAGTCCTATCGCAATCTTGATAACAGTCAGCCCCACATTGATCCACAGGCCAACCCACGTAATGCGGCGAATCGCGGCATCATCCTGTCGGCGATCATAATTCATATCGGCCCTTATGCTATAAAACCTCTTTTCGAATCGCTTCGATCTGTTCGGTCCAGCGGCGTGCGGTCTCGGTATCTTTGGTCTCCATAATGACACGCATAATCGGTTCGGTGTTACTGGTGCGAATATGAATCCAGCCATCGGACAGGTCAAAACGACAACCGTCGGTGGTATCAATTCGTGCGTCCGGAAAAATGGTTTTGGCTTTTTCGATAATCGCCTGCGCCTGCGGCTTGTCGGCAGGATATTTGGTTTTTACCATCACATAACGGCCAATCTCATCGGCCAATTGCCCAACCGATTTACCCGTCTCAGCCATCAGCTGCAGCACCAGGGCCATCGCGACCAGACTGTCTCGCACCGGACCGACACGCAAATCGATAACCCCCCCGTTCCCTTCGCCGCCGATAATGCAGTTGTGCTTGAGCATGGCTTCGGCGACATTGGCCTCACCGACGGCAGTGCGGATGACCGTCCCGCCTGCAGCAGCGGCAATATCATCGATCATGCGAGAAGTTGAAAGATTGGCCGCAGCCGTACCGCTTTGCTTGCTGAAGACATATTTGGCCGCCAGCGCCAGTGTATATTCTTCGCCGATATAGCGCCCCTGCTGATCGACAATAGCCAGCCGGTCGGCGTCGGGATCCTGCGCAAAACCGATGTCAGCCTTGTGCTGCTTGACCTCGTGACACAAGTCCGTCAGATTCTCAGCCGTCGGTTCGGGCGTATGGGCAAACAGCCCGGTCGGTTCAATGTTCAATGGAATCACCTCACAGCCGAGTTTTTCAAGCAGACAACGCCCCGCCACCCCGCCGGCCCCATTGACACTGTCCAACACGACCTTGTAATGTTTTTCCGCAATAAGGGCGGGGTTGACCACCGCCATCACCTTTTCCGTATGCACACGCGGCGTCTGGCCGTTACAGGTAATTTTACCACAGTGCAGTGAATCGGCCAGCCTAAAGGCCCGCTGATGATAACGGCCGATGATATCCTCGGCCATCAAACGCGGCGGGGCGATCCCGTTGTCCAACAGCAACTTAATGCCGTTCCACGGGATTGGATTGTGACTGGCGGTGATAATGACTCCGCCATCGCATCCCAGATGACGCACCATAATCCCCACACCCGGCGTCGAACAAATCCCCAAATCGATGATGTTTATGCCACTGGCGGTCAGCCCGGCCGCAACCGCAGAAAACACCATCTGGCCGGACGGCCGCGAATCACGACCCACCGCTACGGTCAATTTTTTGTCCGGTTTTTGGTCCTGTAAAAACGCCCCAAACGCGCATCCATAGGCTGCGACCACCTCCGGCGTAAGATTCTCACCGATAAGGCCTCGCATCCCGCTTATACTAATAATCAATTCAGCCATAAAATATTAAACTCTTAATCAGTCCTGAATGCCAAATCCTAAACGCTGAACACTAAAGCTTACGTGAATGCTCCAATGTCACCTTGAGTTTTTCAACAAGTGTCTGGACTTGAGTCTCTTTTAGCGACAAAATATCGCGCAAGGCCTCACCAATATGCGGCAGGTAGGTCTCGATATACCCGCGTTTGACCATTTCTTCACGAATACGCTTTTGGCGGCGGACATGAATGCCCAGTTTTCGCCCGCATTCCTGAATAGCCAGTTTGATTTCCTTGACAATTTCCGGATAATGCGCTACCGCCTCTTTACTTTCCGATGTAAACGGAACCCAAACCGAGGCAATATGCACCATCAACAATAACGACCCGGCTGGCAAGGCGCCTTTGCTTTGACTGAGGCCATAATTGCGCCAGTTGGTCTCCAGCACCGCTTTATACGTGGCACAGGCCGACTGTTGATACAGCAGCGGCACCCGATTGGCAAATCGCACCAGACGCATCAGCGGATCTTTATCCTCATCGTTGCCATTGCCATTGCCATTGCCGTTTTTACAGCCAAAGGCCAATGCCGCCTCCACGATAAAGGGGTTGCCTCGATAGACCGCCGGTTTCCGCGTACAACTGCTGTAAAATTCCGCCTCTACAACACGCTTGAGCCCCTCAATGAGTTTCTCTTCACCAATAGGGCCGATGCAGTCGGTCGGCGGAGCCACCAGTTTGGTGGAGTTAATCGACTCGTACAGTTTTTCTGCTTCTTTGAGGGTCAGTTTCTCAGGTTTAAGATTAACGGATAACTTGGCTTTTTTACAGATCTCCTCAGCCAGCCGCTCGCTGACGCGGGAAAAATCCTGTCGCAAAAAATCCCTCAGTTTTTTGGTCGAACTTTCCCGCGCCATCTTAAACAGCACCCCCAATTCGACCCCATAGGGATGCGGCTTAATTTCTATCGGAATAAACGGCAATTCGTCTGTCTGCCGCGGGTACTCGACGGTGTTGCCGTCGGGCGTGCGAAAAATAATCGTCGCGTGCGGATTGGCCATAGCCGTCTGTGCCAGATACTCATCGACGCTTTGCCTGCCTTTTTGGTAGCGGCCCTCCAGCGTAATTGTTACGCTGGTGCCGGTGGGCAAATCAAACTCACACTCCTGATCAAGGATCACGTCCGGCTGGTTCCGCATCGTATCGATTTGCACATGGTAATGAATCGCTGGTTTTTTGGGAGTGGTGCGGGTGATAATCTCCACCGGCTCTCCCGTAGTCAGCAGGCCGTACATTCCCGCAGCACTGATGCCAATGCCCTGCTGGCCGCGACTCATCTTAAGGGTGTGAAACTTGCTGCCGTACAGCAGACGGGCAAAAATATTCGGCACTTGTTTGGAAACGATGCCGGGGCCGTTGTCTTTGACTGTCACCCGAAATTTATTCTCGCTTCCGGGGCAGGACTCGATGAACACCGTCACCGTCGGCAAAATATGAGCTTCTTCACAGGCATCCAGAGCATTATCCACCGCCTCTTTAATCGCCGTCAAGAGGGCCTTTCGTGGATTGTCAAAGCCCAGCAAATGACGGTTTTTGGCAAAAAATTCGCTGACGCTGATGTCCCGCTGCTTGGCGGCCATACTTTCAGCAGTCGCTGCCTGATGCACGCGGCGCGATTTTTTTTTACCGGCCGTTGCAACCGCCGAAGCCCTCGTCTGATCGGAGGTCTTCGGCGGCGCATCGTTTACCGCAACCGGCGCTTCAGTCGAAGCGTCAAACGCGAATCCCATCTGTTTCGAATCCTTCGCTTTTCGTGCCGTCATTCCCTTATCACCAACACCTTACTATACTTTACAGATATACATCTCATTGACAAAGTCGAGATTGGCCAACTCTTCGGCGGCCTTGGCATCGGGTGTCTTGTCCAGACTAACCGCCAAAATCGCCTTGCCGTCACCCAATTTATGGCCGACACCCATCGTATTAATATTGATGCCGTAGCTGCCGAGCGTCATCCCGATCGAGCCAATAACGCCGGGTTTGTCGTCGTTGAAAATCACCATCATCGTACCTTCCGGTGTCACTTCAACGTTAAACCCGTCAATCTCAATGATCCGCAGCAGAGAGCCGCCGAAAACCGTCCCGCGAACGGTGCGCTTGACCTTGTCGGTCTGGACCGTAGCAGCAAAACTCGACTCAAGGTCCTTGATGTCAGGATTTTTTGTCACATCCACGCTGATGCCGCGTTCTTTGGCCAGCAAGCCGACATTGACCATATTGACCACTGTCTCAAAGTGCGGCTGCAACAGGCCAATTGTAAATGAGGAGGTAACCGCATCGATCGCCTTTTCGGCGATAGACCCTCGATATTCGACCGCGATATTTTGAATATGACCCGGTGCAATCGCGGCCATCAGCGAACCAATCCGCCGGGCCAGCTCAGCGTAAAGACAGACAATCGGCGAAACGCCGGCGCCCATGGCCGGTGCATTCAGTGCATTGCGAATCGGACCGCCTTTAATGGCGTCCACCAGAATCTGAACCGCCTCAACAGCGACCTCAATTTGCGCCTCCTCGGTGCTGGCGCCAAGGTGCGGCGCGACCAGACAATTGTCAAACTCGGTAAACCGCGTATTGTCCGGGGGCTCTTTGGTAAACACATCCAGCGCCGCCCCGGCGATGGTGCGGGCTGCCAAGGCGTTATATAAATCGTCTTCGTTGATAATCCCGCCGCGAGCGCAGTTTACGATCCGGCAGGTCGGTTTCATCATCTTCAGTTCTTTGGAGCCGATCATATTCAGCGTTTGCTCATTTCGCGGCACATGCACCGAAATGTAATCAGATTCTTTGTAAATACGCTCAAGATTATCGGTAACCTCCACGCCCAGTTCTTCAGCCTCTTTCGGAGCGGCAAACGGATCGTAACCGAGCACCTTCATATTGAATCCTTTGGCCATACGGATCACCGCCATTCCGATACGCCCCAACCCAATAACTCCCAGGGTTTTATTATTGAGCTGGTTGCCGGTATAACTTTTTCGATCCCACTTGCCCGCTTTCAGGCTGTTGCAGGCCGGCACAATATTGCGGCTCAGTGCCAGCATCAATGCCATCGTATGCTCGGCAGCGCTTAGCGTGTTGCCGCTGGGGGTATTCATCACAATAATCCCCTTGCGGGTGGCCGCGGGAACATCAACATTATCTATGCCGACGCCGGCTCGGGCAATTGCCTTTAGTTTACCAGGGTTTTCCAGCACTTTGGCGGTCACCTGCGTGCCGCTACGAATGATCAGTCCGTCAAAATCGCCGATGATCTTGGCCAACTCCTCCTCGCTCAATCCCGTCCTGACGACTGGCTCAAAATCCGGCAACGATTTGAGCATATCTATTCCTTCCTGGGCCAGTTTGTCGCTGATTAAAACTTTGTACATAGGGGCCTCCTAAAAAGTTTCCATTTCAAACGCTTCCTGCATCGAAATACGTTCATCCGAGTTTTTGTAATAGAGTTTTACTATGGGATACAAATCTCGTAAAATACAATGCGCCGACGAGGCCGCCATCCGAGACAAGACCACCGTGCGATTGCCCTGTCCCAGTTCAATGGCGACATCATGGACTTTGCCCAGACCGTTTTTGGGCCAGAGGTGTTTATTGGTTTCCACATCCAGCAGCAGCGACCGGGTCATCATATGACCGAAGTGATAATCTCGAATATTCATCGGAAACAATTCGTACTCTTCAATCCGCACAATCAGCACCAGTCCGGCCCCTTCCTGACGCGCCACTGATTCAGGCGTCAGTACGTTGCCCACAGGATTGACTCGACTGTCAGCCTGGACAAGTACGTTCTCCGGCTTGACCTTGGCTC
>JAAYQH010000043.1 GCA_012519365.1 Planctomycetota bacterium
CAAACCCTCAGCGATACAATCCAGTGGGTCATCGAATGCATCGAAGGTGATAACTGGGATTTCGGTCGTATTAAGTTCCAATTGGCGTTACCTTAAAAATGCAAAACTTCAGTTTATAACATACGTCTATGGAACTAATCGATACACACGCACATTTAACGTTTGATGAATTGCAGAATCAGGTCGATGCCGTCTTGTCCCGCAGTCGGGCGGCCGGCGTCGTGGAATGGGTCACGATCGGTACGGACCGGACGCATATGGACCGCGTTCTGCAGCTGGTGCCGAGGTATCCGGCGATGTGGGCGGCGTTGGGGTATCATCCGCACTACGCCAACGACATCACCGAGGCGGACATCGATTATTTGAAGCACGCGCTGCAAAACAAACGCGTCGTCGCTGTCGGCGAAACCGGTCTGGATTATCACTACGATAACGCCGTTCCGGACAACCAGAAGCGGCTCTTTCGCACGCATTTGGACATCGCCGCCGAGATGCAAAAACCCGTCATCATTCACACCCGCGACGCCTTTGAGGATACGATGGACATTTTGGACCAGTACGCCGGAAAACTGGCCAATGTGGTGGTTCACTGCTATGGAGGCGACGCCGAACAGACTCGCCATGTGCTGGACAAAGGCTATTATGTCTCGTTTACCGGGACCGTGACCTTCAAACGTTCCGATGCCCTGCGTGAAGTGGCCAAAACAATTCCGCCTGAACGGACCATGTTGGAGACCGATTGTCCCTATATCTCCCCCGAACCGGTACGTCGGGTTCAGCCCAACGAGCCGGCCCTGCTGATTCACACTGCCGCTTGTCTGGCCCGGCTGCACGGAATGCCGCTGGAACAGTTTGCCGCTCTAACAACAGCCGTGAGCCGTCGATTTTTCGGAATATCTGCCTAAAGGAATTTGCACGCACACGGCATATCGCCTGATGCGGCAATCGACGGCTCACGCAACTGTTATCGACAATACGTCGAGATTCGTGATGCTTAAATTTCCGACTCTCTTTTCAATTTCTGAAATTGTTCCCACAACAGCTGCCGTGCGTTTTTGATGTCTTCCCTGACCTGCTGGACATGACGCCCCTGGAGCATGGCGATTTCCTCTTCGCTTAAACCCTCCAGCACATTGAGCACAAACGCGCGACGCTGCAGGGCCGGCTGGGTACTCAACCGGGACAGAAGCCACCTCATCAGTTCTTCGGCCTCAAGCCATTGCCACGGTTCGAGGGCATCTTCACTGGGGAACAGATCGTCCACCGACACGGTGAGCTCCTCTTCCCAGGCCGGTTCGTTTTCTGTTACCCAGCCTACCTCGGCGGTATAACGCGGGTCCTCGGCGGCCAGGTCCTCCACGACCGACAACTCCGTGGGCTTGCCCTCGATTTTGCTATCCAGGACGTGATGCATCAGCTGGGTTACCCAATTTTCCAGCGGCATTTCCTTGGGCCGATTCTCAAACTCATCCCACGCCTTCACCAGCACCTCATCCATAACATCCGAAACCGTCACCTCGCCGGGTGAGAGAATGCCCTGCAACTGAGCAATGACAATTTCATGCCGCACGCTTCGTTCCAATTGCCGCAGCAATGGCCGCAGCAGGGAGAAGAAGGTTTCTTTATCTTTCTTCTCTTTTTGGCTCAGCAGGGTCGGGATCAATTCATCGAGCTGCTGACGTCGTGTCTTGCGTTTATACAGGTCATCTCGACGCACTTTTTCTTTGTGCTTTTTGATCTCATTGACAATGGTATCGACCACTTCATCGATTACGGAATGAGCGTACTTGTCGGTGTACTTGGCCGCCACGTCGCCGGTCGGCAGCTTAATGACCAGCCGTCCTTCATAATGCCCGCCGCCCCGCTCGATAGTCAAACAAATGTGCCGTTGATCGGGGCGATAATTTTTCAACAACCGCTCGATGCGCGGCAATTTCTTCTGCCAGTACGCACGCAGTTTCTGCTCTTCCTGCTCATTGCAACGTTTGATGACTATCTGTTCAGACATACGCCTTCTCCTTAAAAAGAGGTTACGTTTTCTGTCTCTGCTTTTTGGACTTTGCAAAATCCATACCATTGCGCCGACAAAAAGCATAACCTGTTGATTTCTAAAAACTTAAATTTGATATGTCTGCCCGTCAAACACCCTTTTTGCCCCGACAGCTTGCCAAAACGACAGGTCGCGACGGGGCAAAGGATACCGCTGGGGATTGAGCATACACAACACATCACTACCCCCATCGCAGAATTGTCTTGATGAAACGAGCGGACTTAGACGATATAGAGACTATGAATTCATTATGGACAAATCTTGTGGAAATTGAAATCGTCCCGTTGCTGGCGTCCATGGCATTGGGTGGTCTGATTGGGCTGGAGCGACGGCTTCACCGCAAACCGGCGGGGCTGCGTACCAATATGATGATCTGTATGGCCGCGACGGTATTTACGCTTTTATGTGTCCATTTTGCCGGCGACGATGCCAACGCCAAGGCCCGCGTCATCCAGGGCATCATCAGCGGGGTTGGGTTTCTTGGTGCCGGTGCCCTGCTGCACACCCAGGGCAACGTCCACGGCCTGACCACCGCCGCGACGATCTGGCTGGTCACCGGCGTAGGCGTCGCCTGCGGCCTGGCGCGCTACCAGACCGCCGTGGTAACCACGGTCTTGACCCTGCTGATTCTGTGGGGACTGTCACCGCTGGACAAAAAACTCAAAAAGACGGATTGACCTCGCCGTTGACGGGGCGTTGGGGCAGATGCAGCGTAAAGACGCTGCCCTCGCTGAGTTTGCTTTCCACGGTGATGTGCCCTTTGTGAAATTGCGCGATGTGCTTGACGATAGCCAGGCCCAAACCAGTGCCGCCCAATTTGCGGCTGCGGGCCTTGTCCACCCGATAGAATCGTTCAAACAAACGGGGCAGGTGTTCAGGGGCAATGCCGCAGCCGTGATCACGCACACGAATTTGCAACTCATCTCCCCGTTGCTCGGCCTCGATGCGCACCTCCTGTCCGTCTTCGCTGTATTTGACGGCGTTATCGACCAAATTCACCACCGCCTGCTCGCACAGGGAGGCGTTGACGCAGGCGTGCAGGTCATCGGGGCATTCAATTTCGATGCGGATATTCTTCTCTGCTGCTGCGACTTGACGCAACTCCGCCGCGGCGGTCAAAATAGGCCGGATTTTTGTCGA
>JAAYQH010000044.1 GCA_012519365.1 Planctomycetota bacterium
ATGCACGGCTTGCATATTTGGGTGACTTCGACTCAGGGGTTACTCTTGAACAATAATGAGTTTGGCGGCGAAATACCGGACATTAGAATCGAAAAGTACAGAGATATTCAGGCGGATCCGACCCGCTCCCGTGAAGGCCCGATTCGGTTCATCGGCAAAGACTACACCGGCAAGGTTCATGCCGATGCCTATAGCGGGTATGATGAACTGTTCCGTGTCTCAAAGGCGACGGAAGTGGGGTGTAATGCGCACGCGCGGCGAAAGTTTGAGTACGCACTGGACAGCGATCCGGTTCGTGCCGCTCGGATGCTGGTACTGTGGGGGCGTTTGTACGCGATTGAAAAACGCGCCAAAGACGAAGGTTACACGGACGAACAACTCTTGGCCGCTCGACAGGCCGAGGCGGTGCCGATCTTCGATGAGAGTTGGGCAGCCCTGACCGAATACAAGGATCAGGTGTTGCCAAAAAGTCCGATGGGCAAGGCCATTGGGTACGCGATGAACCAGTGGGAGGCGTTGAAGTGGTACACCGGCGATCCGCAATTGAGCGTTGATAACAATGTCGCCGAGCGGATGCTTCGGATGGTTGTGATCGGCAGAAAAAATTATCTGTTCGCCGGCAGTGAGGCCGGAGCCGAACGAGCGGCAATCATTTATAGTCTGGTGGCCAGCTGCAAATGGCACGGCCACGACCCCTTTGCCTACTTCAATGACGTCCTCAAAAAGGTCACCACCTGGCCGGCCAGCAAAATCGACGACCTGCTTCCCGCCAACTGGACACCGCCGCCCAAATCAACCGCCCCCAAGCTGAACCCGCTGCCCGATCAGGTCGCCTGATAAAGATTACCCCTCACCAACCCGTCACCGCACCGCCAATTTGCCTGGGGTGTACTTCATCGAGATGCTACCCTAAAATGCCTTGAAACAATTGTTTCAAGGCATTCTAAGGCATTCCAGCTCCAACGAGGCCGAAGGGGCTCGAACCCTCAACCTTCGGATCGACAGTCCGATGCTCTAACCAATTGAGCTACGGCCCCAACCAAGGAAGGCTTATTTAACAAAAAACCGGCTGTCCTGTCAATACATTTTTGGGCTGTTCTTGTAATTTTTTGCCCGAGCTGTTTTTCGAATAAAAATCAAGGGTTCATCGTTTTATCATGCCGCCCCGCCGGCCGTCGTAGAGGCTGTTTTTCGGCGGGGCCGGCGCGACGGCTTGTTCTGCGGCTCAAGAGCCGTTTCGAGGGCCTCCTGGGCATTAGAGACAAACACCATCTTCAGGCCGGACTTGGCTTCTTTCGGCACATCAGCCAAATCTTTCGCGTTACGCGTGGGCAGGATAACCGTCTTAATGCCGGCCTGTTTGGCGGCCAAAATCTTTTCCTTGAGCCCCCCTATCGGCAAAACAAAACCTTTAAGGGTAATTTCCCCGGTCATTGCCACATCCGGCCGGGCCGGGCGGTTGGTCAACAACGACACCAGCGATGTAAACATCGTAATGCCCGCACTGGGGCCGTCCTTCGGCACCGCCCCCGCGGGCACGTGAACGTGGAAATCATTCTTCTCGAAGACCTGCGGTTCGATCTTTAGCGTTGCAGAATTGGCCTTGACCAGCGAAAAGGCCGCTTGGGCGCTTTCCTTCATCACCTCGCCGATTTGTCCGGTCAGCAACAGTTGTCCCTTGCCGGGCATCATCACCGATTCGACAAACAGAATCTCGCCGCCGACCGGCGTATAGGCCAAGCCCGTCACCACGCCCGGCACAGCCGTTCGCAGGGCCAGTTCCGATTCATATTTTCGCGGGCCGAGAATCGCCGGCAGGTCCTTGGCCGTGATCGTCATTCGCCGCCGTTTTTTCTCGGCAATCTGCGTAGCCGCATAACGGCAAATCGACCCGATGGTGCGTTCCAGATTGCGAACGCCCGCCTCGTTGGTATAGGACTGAATCAGCTCCAGCAAGACATCATCGCGAAGGGTCAGCTGATTCTTTTTCAGCCCGTTTTCCTGAATCTGTCGGACGACAAGGTACTTTTTGGCAATCTGTAATTTTTCGAGGGGCGTATAGCCGGGCAGTTCCAGTACCTCCATACGATCCATCAGTGCCGGCGGTATCGGCTCGGTATAATTGGCCGTGCCGATAAACATCACATCCGACAAATCGAATGGCTGATCCAGATAATGGTCGGTAAAACTGTTGTTCTGTTCCGGATCGAGCACCTCCAGCAGAGCCGAAGCCGGATCGCCGCGAAAATCCTGTCCGATCTTGTCCATCTCATCGAGCATAAACACCGGATTTTTGGATTCGCACTTGCGAAGTTCCTGCAAAATGCGCCCCGGCAACGCGCCGATATAGGTGCGTCGATGGCCGCGAATGTCGGCCTCGTCCCGAATGCCGCCCAGCGAAATGCGAACAAATTTGCGCCCCATTGCCCGCGCAATCGAGCGGCCAAGACTGGTCTTGCCAACGCCTGGCGGCCCGACAAAACAAAGAATCGGGCTTTTTCCGTGAGGGTTCAGTTGGCGGACCGCCAGAAACTCCAGGATCCGCCGCTTGACCTTGTCCAGGCCGTAATGTTCCCGATTGAGAATCCGCCGGGCGCGGGCAATATCAATCCGATCCTCGGTGGCTTTGGCCCACGGCAATTCGCACATCCAATCCAAATAGGTACGAAGCACACTGTACTCCGGTGAGGCCGGCGGCATCTTGTTCAAGCGATCCAGTTCGCGCAGGGCCTCTGCCTCCACCTCTTTAGGCATCCGGGCAGCCTTGATTTGGGCCTGGATTTCTTTGGTCTCCTCGGCACGTCGATCATCCTGTCCCAGCTCAGCCTGGATCGCCTTGAGTTCTTCCTGTAAAAAATATTCACGCTGGCTCTTATCGATCGACTCGCGAACCTGCCCCTGAATTTTGTGGCTCAGTTCGAGCACCTCAAGTTGGTTGGCCAGGGCAACCGATATCTTTTCCAGGCGGCGATAGGTATCCAGCTGCTCAAGGAGTTCTTGTTTTTCCTCGAGCGGGATGTTCAGGGTAGCGGCCAGAAAATCCGCCAGCGCCGACGGATCCTGGATATTTTCCAGCAGCATCGACGTTTCTTCGGGCATATTGGGGCTCAGCGCCACCACCCGATTGGCGGTGTTACGGACACTCATCACAAGGGCCTGCAATTGTTTGGTACGGCGCGTTCGCGTCTTGAGCATTCTGACGCGAGCCTTAAGATACGGCTCTGAGGCGACATACTCAATCACCTCAAATCGGGCAATGCCGTGTACGATCATATTGATCGAGCCCCGAGGCATCTTGATGACCTTCAGCACAGAGGCGGCCGTGCCCACGCGATATAAATCCTCTTCGGCAGGGTCGTCTATCTCAGGGTCTTTCTGGGCCACCAACCCGAAAATTGTTTCCTGAGGAATCAGGTCGGAAACAAGTTTCTTGCTACGCTCACGCCCTATCGCCAACGGCATCACCGTCCCCGGAAAGGCCACGGCACTGCGAATCGGCAAAATGCCCATCTGCTCGGGCAACTGAAATTCCGTATCCTCATTTTCCGTTTTTTTAGAGGCTGCCGGTGCATTCGGATCTACTTCGATCAGTTCTATCAGTCGCATACTTCCTTTTCTATACTTAGTCTATCTATATTTCAAATGTCTTCTTTGCGGCGTTATCATAACGGAAAAAGAACGCGCTGAAAAGACTTATTATTCGACACCCGGCCGGTCTTTTATGCCAAAACAAAGGGCTTTGGGCCAAAAAAACGCAAACGGGAAACAGCAAGGGGCTCTCCCTTGAAACACGCTTAACAAAACGCTCAAGACGGGTTATTGCATCCGCTTGCGCGTGCTTAACAAAACAATGTCTTTCAACGCCTGCTCGTTTTTGGCGTTAATCCATTCCTTGTCGAAATTGGGGGTCTGTACAATATACGCAATAGCGGCAAGGACCCTGAGGTAAAAATTGCGAAGGTCTCGCGTACCAACCAGCACAAACACCGTAACGATCGAGGGCGCTTTGTCTGAAAAACGAATCCCCGGCCGGCATCGGGCAATAACCATCTCAAATTTGCCTTGTCCTTCGATGACGATATGCGGCACCGCCAGTGTCTGGCTCAGCACGGTACTATATTGGGTTTCTCTGCCCATTAAGAGACGTTTTATTGTCTCGGCGTCCTCGGACGGACAGCCTTTCGGCCAAAGGCGAAGCAACACGGTCAAAAAAAACGTCCAGGCTGAGCGGTTCGTCAATATCGAGACAAATCGCGTTTTCTATCAGTGCATCAATCTGATCCTGAACAATTTCATCGCGTTCGCGAATGATTTCTTTCAATTCCGTTTCGAGGGTGCCGGTAACCAATTCTTTATCTGTAATTCGATTGACCAGATGCAGCAGGGCCGATTCCTTTTCCACTTTCTTCCTGCCGTAAAACCAGTAAAAAGAAAACCCCGCCAACACAATCAGGGCCGTAACGTAAAAGGCGTCTTCGCCCATTTGAAAAAGGATAAACGTAAATCCTATGAGCGCGGCCACGGGCAGCCAAGGATAAAACGGCGTTCGAAAAACCGGTCGATAGTTCTGCACCTTGCTTTCACGAAGAATGATGACCGAACTGTTGGCAAGCATAAAACCAAGCACAAACGCCGTTGAAGCGGCTTTGACCAACACATCAAGATTCAAAAACACCATCGCCAGAATCACAAGCCCAGTCACTAAAATCGCCATATACGGTGTCTCGTATCGTTTGCCGATACCGGACAGAAAAGGCGGCAATAAATTGTCTTTGCTCAGCGCCAACAGATACCGGCTGGCGGTCATAATGCCTGCATTGGCCGTCGTGATAAACGCCAGGGCCGCAGCGATGCCCACGACGAAAACGCCGGTCTTTCCCCAAAAGACCGAAGCGGCGTCGGTAACAGGGGTCAGTGAATGATCCAGTTGATCGGCCCCCAGCACGCCGCTGGTAACAAAAACCATCAACGGATAAAGAACAATCATCACACTCAAGGCAAGGAGCATACCGCGCGGAATGACACGACCGGGATTTTTTATTTCCCCGGCAACGCTTGCCACCTTAATCAAGCCGCCATAAGAGACAAACACAAATCCCGTCGTGGCCAAAACCGATCTAAACCCATACGGGGCGAACGGCTCAAAATGCCGTATATTAACGTGTGGAAAGCCCTTGAGAAGAAAGGAAATCATTAACCCAAGCAGCAGCACAAGAGCAACCTGAACACCAGCGGCTTGTTTTACCCCTCGAAGATTGAACAACACAAATACCCCACACAACAGCGCCGCCATAATATGCCAACTGAGCGGTACAAAAGACGCAGCCAAAACCGACATCCCGATCAATGCGAACGCACTTTTGGTGCAAAGGCTAAACCAACTCAGCAAGCCCGCTATGGTCCCGACGGTCAAACCCAGGCCGCGGGAGATATAAAAATAATCGCCCCCGGCTTTGGGCATGGGCCAGCCCAGGCAAGACGAAAATCCCCGAACTAATCATCGCCCCGGCCGCGATACAGAACACATGAAGGAGATTTAGTTGTTTCGTAAGCTTGCCCATCGTCTTTTGCTGCGCCTTCAAAAAGTCCTGCTGTCATTGTGCTCTATGAAAATTTTACCTACAGGCAAGCCAACCGTCATCTGCCTCAGCCCCGTTAACGCAACCCTGTTTCGTCCGATATAAGTGAAATTGGAACGTTCCTTTTATTCTCAGGGAATCAGCACGATTTTACCGTAATGGGCCGCTTCCATCACCTGCCGATGGGCCTCGGGGGCCTGCTCAAGCGGCAATTCCTGTCCGATGACCGGATGCAAGTGCCCTGCTTCCAGGCCAGCCTGGATCCGTCCATAAATCACCGCCCGTTGTTTGGCATCGGCGTTCATCAGGCTCATACCGAGGATATTCAGATCGCGTGACATCGTTTTCCGGGGGTCGATCTCAATGCGGCCGCGACTGCCGATGACGACCACAGTGCCGTGCGGCGCAAGGGCATCCAAATCGCCGTCCAAATTGACATTGGCCAGCATTTCCAGGATGATATCGACACCGCGTCCACCGGTCAGTTGTTTAACCGCCTCAAAATGCCCCGCGTCGTGGTGATCCAGCACGTGCCTGGCGCCCTGCTGGCGGACCAGTCGGCGCCCCTTGTCCGTACCGGCCGTGGCAAAGACGGTCAATCCGGCCGCCGCGGCCAATTGCACCGCCGCGATGCCGACGCCGCCGCTGGCACCATGCACCAGGACCGTCTGGCCAAACTGCGCCTTGGCCCGTCCCAACAACGCCTGGCAAGCCGTGCCATAGGGCGTGCCCAGAGCCGCACCCTGCGAAAAACTAATCTGCTCGGGCAGGCGAAACACCTGTTCGGACGTACACAGCACCTGCTCGGCATAGGTCCCCGTCAGCGACCCGCTGACAAAGACCCGATCGCCGGGCTGAAATCCCGTAACACCTTGGCCGGTCTGTACGACCACGCCGGCGGCATCAAAACCCGGCGTATAGGGCAGATTCATTTTAATCGGATACCATCCCTCGCGAATGTACGTATCCACCGGATTGACGCCGGCCGCCTTGACGGCCACCACAATCTGCCCCGGCCCTGCCGACAGGTCGGGCACCTGCCGCAGTTTCATTACCTCCGGCGGGCCAAATTGGTCAACGCAAATCGCTTTCATTGGCCGCCCGCCTTCTCTGTCAATGCTTGGGCAATGGCATGGGAGAACACCGGTAAATCCTGCGGCAACCGGGAGGTAATGATGTTTCCGTCGCGTATCAACTCAACGTCTTCATACTCCACCCCAGCATCAATCAACTCCTGCGCGATACCCGCGTAACAGGTCGCCCGTTTGCCATCCATCACGCCGGCGGCAACCAGTACCTGCGGCCCATGACAAATCGCCGCCACCGGCTTGCCCGATTCGACAAATTCACGCACAAACGCCACGACCGTCTCGTCCTCTCGAAGTCGAGCGGGTGACTGACCGCCGGGAATGACCAACGCATCAAAATCGTCCACCGACACCTCGGCCACCGTCTTTTCGATGGTGATCTCCACATCGCTGTTGTAGGCCTTGACGGTTTCAACAGCAGGGCCGATCACCGTAATCGTCGCCCCCCGCTCGGTGAGATAATCCATTGGATGCAGGGCCTCTTGATCCTGAAACCCCTCCGTCAGCAAAATCGCCACCTGACAGCCGGCCAATTCCTTCTCTTCCGTGACCGGTTCAGTTTTCTGTTGGCAGCCAACCCCCACTACCACCGCCGCGGCCGCACACAGCAGCATCCATACACTCATTCGTTTTGCAAGCATTTTGTTTTCTCCTTAAAAAAAACCACATTCCGATTCATTCTATCCTTATGGGTCTTATGCTTCTTTTTTACGAATGACATCGACCGATAGTTCTGTGTTACCTCTCCGCCATGCTCACTCTATAACAATCTATTGTAAGCAGATTATATCTATTTCCCCCAATCCGTTCAAGGATAAACCCGCTCAGGGCCGACCAGATAGACGACGCTGTTTTGAGCCGACAGCGTCCCCTTTTCTGTCAGATCGTCCAGTGCCAAATCGCGGCCGAGATAATCAAACGCCGCCTTCACGGTGCCATCCCAACGCACCTGCTGCCGGGCTGCCGGGCCGGTCGTCCAGATCGCCCATCCCGTCTGCCCGTCCGGCCGTTTCCAGCCGGCAGTATACAGCGAGCCGGTACACAAGTCGCCTGCCAGCGGCACCGACCCGACCGGCCGGGCGCGGTTCAGCGCTCGCATTGCCAAATAGGCCGGCTTGGGCGACAAATCCCGATGCACAATGCCGAAATGGTCTTCGTTGTAATAGGGGTCATTTTCGCGTGCCCGCAGGTTGTACCAAAACATCCGCTCAACGCCGCTGTGCAGGGCAATGACATACGCCCTCGAGAGCATAACCGCCTGTCGGTCTTCGGTAATGCCCCGATATTCGCCCTGAAACGCCGAGACGATCACCGCCCCGGTCAAATCGCTGCTCAAATCAAACACCGCCGCAACCGTGCCAGTATAATCGCCCTCGGTCGCCTGCACCAGCGGAATGAACCGATCGCCCGGTTTGAGTGCTGCATCGGTCAAGAACCGCGTCGCCGCCGGGGTCCGCTCGCCCGGTCGAATTGCGTCGCGATAGGCCTCCGGAATTGTCAA
>JAAYQH010000045.1 GCA_012519365.1 Planctomycetota bacterium
CGCGAGCCGTGATACAACGGCTCCGCAATTACGCCTGTCTGGCGTTGTGGTGCGGCAACAGCCGCATTGACCATCTGCATGAAACAGGACGATTGGGCCAGGGACGCAAGTTCTACGGCCGTTCGATTTATTATGACGTGCTGCCGACGCTGTTGCTGGAGTGGGATCCGGACAGAGACTATATCCCCACGACGCCGTACTCTGAGACGCCGTCAAAAAGGAGGAACGCCCCCACGGAGGGGACACACCATTGTTGGCAGGTTTGGAATGATTACGCCCCTGTGAGCGACTACCTTTTTGAGGCTGCCCAAATACCGCGTTTTTTGGATGAGTTCGGACTGCAATCGCTGCTGAGCACACACGCGCTGCAGCGCGTCTGTCCGTCGCATCGTCTGTATAGCGGCTCAGCAGCCCTCGAAAAGCACAACTATCAGGAAGAAGGTGCCACCCGCTTAGCGCGTTACAGCGCCGCTTTATTTTGTCCGCCGTTGACCCTTGAGGACCAGATCGAACAGAGTCAACTGGCTCAGGCTCGTGCGATAAAACTGTGTGTCGAGCAACTTCGTGCTCACAATCATATCAACGGGGGCCTGCTGTTCTGGACTGCCAATGACTGCGCAGCAGCTGCGGGGTTTTCCGCCGTGGATTATGCCGGCTGTCCCAAAGCCCTTTACTTTTATGCTCGTCGTTTTTTTGCACCGGTTCTGGTCACTCTGAAAATGGACCGCAACGCCTATCTGGACGGCCATTTGCAAAATGGAAAGGTGGTTGTTGTAAACGATACGGCGTTGCCGCTAACAGGCAAAGTGAGCTGCCGCTGTATGGATTTTTACGGACGATACCTTGACGGTGTTGAATATCCTGTCTCGATTGGGCCGTTTTCCAAATCATCGCCGCACGCTCTGCCGCGAAGTCTTGCGCTGCCGGCGGCGCCGAATCGGTGTCTGCTGCATCTTCAATTGGAAACTGACGCCGGTCTGATCGCCGAAAACCGCTTCTATTATCTGCCGGACAAATATATTGATTGGCCAACGGCCGATTTTGATGTGCGTATCAGCACGGTTGAGCCGCATTGTCAATGTATCGAAGTTGCATCGCCCGTTTTTCTGCGTGATGTTTCCATTACGCCACCGGAAAAAGCAACGCTATCGGACAACTTTTTGGATATTCCGCCCGCCCAGCCGCAACGCATTTTCATACACTATCGCGAACCAGCACCGCTGACACGAACGCCGTTGGGTTTACGCTCCATTCCGTGCCAACTAAGGTCGGGCAAAATGTAACGAGACGCCTTTCGCGGGAAACCGTTGATTACGACCCCGGCATCATCCGATCGATATCGCCGGGCATCATCCTGCCGGCATCGCGCGGCATCATCCGACCGGCATCCCGGGGCATCATTTGCCCCGGCATCGTCGAGCGGCTTAAATTCAGCGGCATCGCATTTTGCTCGGCGTCTTTGATTTCCCGATATTCCCGGCTCATGTCGGCCGACCAGTATCGGGTTCCTATGGGGAAGCCCAACAATGACTCTTCCGGCCCGTAACAGAGCATCTGATAAAATTCCTGCCGCGAGGTGCCTCGCCATTGAATCAAAGTATTGACATCCACAAACAAATACGGCGTCGAAAAATCAACCGACAGCGGCTGAGAACCAGCGGCAAAGCCGCCGCCTCTGCCACCCATCATTTCCGGCATTGCCATGGGGACCGCTGCAGCCGCGGCGGTCGACGGGGTATATTCAACTTTTTTCCCGATAATCTGGCCGGGAAAAACGTCAAACTCGTTGGTTCGCCATTGCCCCAGGTAATACCGCGCGACATCTACTTTCACGCCGCCCTCGTCTTTGGCAAAGACGTCCAGCGGAAACAGATGCATCATCTTTGGAATAGAAACCAACTGCGGTGTAGGTTCTCCGAAATCACTCCACAAGACCACCTGATTTTTGTAGTGCTTTTGATCCTCACTAAACCAATCACGCCCGGCAATAGGATTAAAAACACCAAAACGAATTCGGTATTGATAGGTTTGCCCCGGTTGAGCAGTGTCATCGTGTGCCCAAATCAGCAATGGATCACGTAAATTATCCAAACGAGTTTTCTCGTCAATAAAGTCCTGCTGCATTTCCCTGCGAATATCGTCCAATGTCCTTTCACGACGCTGCGCAGTGGTGCGAATCGTCGGGGCCGGCTGCGGAATTTCCGTCATTCGTCCCCCCTGCGGAAGCATATCGCGCCCTCGAACCGTTTGGGACCCTGTATCATCCCTTTCGCTGCGTGCACGAAGCCGCTCTTCACGGAGCCGGCGACGCCGTTCCTCCTCCTGACGTTTGAGAATTTCCTGTGCTTCATCGAAGTATTTCGGAGGCATCCACGGAATGGCCAATGATGCAAAATCATAGGGCGGCGGCTGCAATAGACTAATCTGTACACGCGGGTCTTCGTATTGCTTTATCCACATCATCACGCCGCCGAACTCCATTTCTTCGGTGGTCAGAGGGGTGCTTTCTATCAGCTTTCGAAAGGCATCGGTCCGAGGGCGCGGCAGCGTTGTCCATGAACTCCAAGAGCCGTCCTCAAGCACCTGACGCCGTTGAAGCTCCACCCGGGCAAATACCGGCCTGGCAAACGCCGGTTCACGCCACGCCACATTGAGACGGGGCCCGACAAAGGATTGCTGAAAATTCCGATACAACGTCTGCACGTCAATGCGGGCCGAGACCGAGACAAAATCCAAATCCCCCAACTCCGTCGGCACCGCCTGATACGGCATATCCGGCGTTACTTCTTCGGTCGGCAAATGAGCAGCGCCCCGTACCCAGGCCAATCGGACATCGGCCGGAGGCACCACATCCGGCACCGGATAAATACGATCTTCGACGATGACTTTTTCGCCCACGCCGGGATAAGGAATCGGAAGATCAATGGCCAGCTTCGGCAGCGAATTATGGAACAATTCTTCAAATTCAGCGGTAATCCGCAGATCATAGGCGATCGGTTCAGCGGGCCTGTTCAACGCTTCTTCGATCATTCGAGCCTGCTGGCGATTGTATTGGTCAATTTGTCCGGGGCCGAATTTTTTGCCTTGTACCTCGACGGCGTACGGATTAGTGATAAGAAACATCCACAGCAGATACAGGCTGATCAGTCCAATCGGCCCAAGGATAATTTTGTCCACATGAGTTTCAAGAACCGCCAGTATATTTTTTTTCTTGCTCATATCGGTCTTTCCATTACCGCCTTTGTTAAGATTCGGAATTTCCTGTTCTTTTTAGAATCCTCTCGGTGTTATCCCATCGCTGGGCATGCCGCCGCCCACGCCGCCGGTCGGTGTTTGTTGTTCCATCTGGCCCAAATAGCGTTTAATCGGCTTGGGCTTGATACTATCGTATCCTTTTCGACTGAGGATGTATTCACAGACCAAATCCAGCCGCATGACGGCACTATTGCCATACCGATAAAGCTCGTGTGCGGGACTGGTTTTATCCACCGCATGAACCGCATCCTGCAAAATGGTAATCTGATTATGACGCGAGTGCATCATGCGTCCGCTCGGATCCGGCACAAAATTTTCATAAAACGTGTGTTCTTTTTCGCTGCACAGTTCCTGCATAAACGCCATCACATAACGATTATCAATAATGACCGATACCGCAAAATGGATGACGTCATAATCTTCGCCCCCCTTTCGCCCGGTCCATGGAGTATCGATAAAAACACTGGGCAAGGCATCGGTTACATAATTTGGATTATCACGCCCGGCCGCAACTTGGCCGAGGCCTCCTCTGCCTCGCGGCATCATTTCCCCATAGAGTATCCCGCCCCGCCGGTCGTCCTCTACAATCACTGGCCCGGTAAAACTGATACCCAATAACCGTTTAACCGGCGAAGAAGAGACCTTCTCGGAACCGAGATTCATAGCCTGAATGCTCTTGACGACATCGTCATATATCCACAGTGCAATTTGAGAGTTCCAGCAATCCATCAATGCGGCCTCGGTCCCCTCAAACTTAAACTCCTTCCAGAAATCGTACCACGCAAACACCTGGGGTTTGGCATAGACCGAAATACTTTCAGCACGGGCAATACAGAGTGCATCAACCATCGGGTTCTGCGTCTCTTGCCGACGGGCGGTTGATCCGAACATTTCCACCCCACGCCCGGTCGCAGAGGTGGTACGCGTCGTCCCCGTTGCCGCGCGAATCTCGGCTTCGCTGGGTGCATCGAGGGCATTCAGTGATTTGAGTATGCCGTCAATGGCATTGATGTAATTTCGGCCGTACATGACGAAAATCTGAGAGGATGTATCCTTGGGTTC
>JAAYQH010000046.1 GCA_012519365.1 Planctomycetota bacterium
ATTTTTTCGCGGATGAAAATCCACCAAAATGTTGACTTCCATTTCCGGATCTTCAAAGTTGGCGCGATGCTCGACAATGGCGTGTTCCATACCCTGTTTGCGTAGAACCTCGTGCAAGATCAGAGCCGATTCCATGGCCTTGCGGCTGCGGTTCTCCCATGACATGGAGCCCGACCCGTCAATCAACAACAGGACAGCCAAATCCGGAAGATCGACGCCGGGGCGGTGACGATACCAATAGCGCTTACGCACATCCCCCAGCTTGCGGGAGCTGATGCCCTCACCGAAGAGATAACGGGTATCCCTCTGGGGAACGGCCGCCTGAAGCAGCTGACGAAACCGAGTGTTGTACGAATTGATATTGATCCGAAAGCGCTGATACATGTTTTGGTAGGCCCTGCGCAGGTTCAAATTGATTTTCGGCCGGTGAACATGGATTTTGATTTTGTTATGAATCGGGGTCGCACCGCACTGGCTTGCATCCACAATAGTCGAGCTGCCCTCGTCATTGATGAGCGCCAGGACCATCTCCTTTTCTTCATCAAAATCATCCAGCACGGCAGCCAGCTGATTCGGAAAGCGGTCGGGATCGCGCGGTTTGCCGTCTAAGTCGGCAAAGAGGCGGACGTTCACCACCTGTGCCCGCCCCCGGCGCGCCTGACTGCCGATGCTTTGTCCGACGCTCTGATGGGTGTGTGTTCCACCCAGTTTTCTTTCTAAAAAAGCATCCCCCAGCTCTTCCCGATCATCCGGAATCAACGGCAGGATCCTATCAAAGATTTGTTGTGCATAGCGATGGCGATCGGCCGGAGCCGCCGCCGCACTGCCGGCAAAAAAGAAAGGGACGGTTTGTTCAACATATGAGGCCAAGGCCGGCTCAGGTTCGGGTGTTTCTACCATCGGATAGAGCAACAAGTCAATCATGTGGTTTAAGTAAGCCTCTAGCAGACGTATTTTTCCGATTTGCGCGGCCAGCTCGGTGGCTTCGGCCTCATCCCACGGTTCGTCTGACGATTCGGACATTGAGCCGAAGACCTGTCGGACGGTCCCTTCGCTCGGGGCGGAAACAAACAGGCTGGAGATCCGAGCGAACTGCAAGAACAGCTCCAAATTGTCATAGACGCTGCAACCGACAGCTTCGATGTAGGCATCTTCAATGATGTTGTCAATCATGGCCATGGCCTTTGTCTTGTTCCTGGTATCACAGCGCGGGTCTGCCCCTGCCGGCGAGGGAAAGTCCGTATACAAAATATGCAGGCATTCATGGATGGTCTGCGCCCGCGTGACCATGCGCAACGCCCGCCACGGATTGCCGGAAACGGCTTCACACGGCCAATCCAAAAACACTTCGGTTTGCCGCAAAGCCGCCCGGTCGGCAAAGAGTCCGTTCACAGCCGGGTCTACAATGATGTTGCGGCCGTCGGTGTAGGCTGCATTTTCATTGATGAAAAACAGACGGAGTTGCTCCTCCTCGGAAAAGGTTTGCGCAAACCGCTCTTCCAGCTCGCGATTGTAATCGCACTGGAATTGTTTCAGAATTTGTTTGGCCTTCTTACTTAGCACAAAGCCTTCTCCCGCAACCGGTTATTTCCATTTGTATAAAACGAGAATGCTGCGAATGGTCTTTTCCAGCATGCGGTCGCACTTAGCAATCGGAATGATGGTGCGCTCAGCAGCCGCCATGTAGCCATCGTATTGAGCCAGGCGGGCCCAGTTTTCCAGGTTGCGCGGCGAGATGACCACATCCAGTTCTTCGGCTTCAATCTTTTTCTTCAATTTATGGTAAACACTCAGCAGCTTATCGACCACCGGACGACAGGCCGGCACCCGGGTGGTCAGCATGCGTAAGATAGCCTCATCCGACAAGGCTGCAATCTCAATGATGGCATTGAAGCGATTATAGAGCGCCTGATTCAGCTCCTTCGTACCAAAATAGCCCAGATTCATCGTGGCAAAGAAACGAAAATGCGGATGGCGGTA
>JAAYQH010000047.1 GCA_012519365.1 Planctomycetota bacterium
GGATTGGATGTGCTCGAAGGAATCTTCAAACGATAAACCGTCAAAGCCCGCTCGGAGAAATCACCGATGCTTACGAAATTCCTGTCAAAACCCACCGACGAACTGGGACGCTGGAGCCGTTTTCTGATCCCGCAGATTCGCATCTGGCGACAGTGCTTTCGTTTGCTCCAGGCCAATCAGGCATTTACCCAAGCCGCAGCACTGGCGTATCATACGCTGTTTGGGATTGTTCCGCTGGCCATCGTAATGCTGATGGTATTCCAGATGTTTCCTGCCTATCGTGATTTGGGGGATAAGGTTCGCCATTTTGCCTATGAACAATTCAACCTCGACCGCATCGTGTATCCGGTAACGGAAGATTTGATGGACACTCCGGGCGAGGGCGAGGAACCTCAAGTTATTGCCATTACCGAGAAAATTGACGAATTGGTTGAGCGGTATATGTCCAAAGTCAGTGCGGGGGCGATTACCATCGTGGGGGTGGGGCTGGTGATTTGGGCGGCAGTAGGCCTGCTGATGACCATTGAGCGAACGTTCAATATGATCTGGCATATTCGAGTCAAACGAAGCCTGATTCATCGGATTGTCTATTACTCATGGATATTGATGTTCGGGCCGATTTTGCTGGTGCTGGGAATCTATCTAAGCACCCAATACCTGATACGGGATGGCATTGAGTCCTGGTTTTGGGGGTATGTAAGACCGATATTCCCGTTTTTGGTGACCATGGCGTTGCTGTTTTTCCTGTACACCATGATGCCGAACACCAAAGTCAACCCGTTGGCGGCGTTGTGGGGGGCGTTTATCGCGGCATTATTGTGGATCGCGGCCAAATACGGTTTTCAATTGTACTTGAGCAAGGTAATCCCTTATCAGGCCATCTACGGCATTCTCGGTGTGATCCCCCTGTCGGTATTTTGGATTTATGTGATGTGGATCATCGTGCTGTTCGGCCTGCAATTAACCTATGCCACGCAGCACTTAGACACGCTGGATGCCGAAGAAATGGGACGTCGGCGGCGGAACGACGCCTGTTTTATGGCCAATACTCAGACCATTGTCGGAATAATGGAGTACATACTAAACGCCTTTGAACAAAAGAATGAGCGACCCGTTACCGTGGAGGCCGTCTCGGCCCGCCTGGATATTCCGCCGGACTTTACCGAACGCCTGCTGGACGCGATGGTCAAGGCCGGGCTGCTGTGCCACACCATCGAACCAATCAGCGGCTATGTGCCCTCTACGGATGGGGCCCATATCACCCTGGCCGATGTCTCTGAGGGCGTTTCACAGGTCAGTTTTGCTCAACCTGAAAAATCAGAGAATCCCAAACTGGCCGCGGTTTTTCAGCAAGTCCGCCAGCTGCTTGACAGGTACACACTGAAAGACATTCTTAGTCCCTGGAAAAGGGAAACAACAGCCGATTTTGGCCAACCGCCCCAAACCAAGACCGACAAGGAGGCGATGGGATAGTTTGGAAGCGTTCCTTCAACGCGCTGAGCACAAACGTACACGTCCGACCGAAATTCGTGCGCTGCTCTTATGCCGACTGGGCAGCAGCCAGAAGGAGGGCACGTACAATAAACATCCCGCCGAAAAACAACATGGCCGCACCGCAAAACCCCATCAAAATTCGCTGGCCTCGCACGTTCAGCAGCGAGGCCCCATAAAAAGTCGTCAACGACAAAATCGTCAGCCAAATTAAGTCCAGGCTCCAGTGCAGCACCACAAACAGCAGCAGCGTCGTAACCCCAAATTCAAGGGCATTGCGGGCATCAAGCAAACCGCCGACAGCCCACCACAACAGAAAATAAGGATTGGTCGCCGTGAGCACAAAACCCGTCAGCAACGCGCTGGTTCCGGTATGGGAATTTGTCAGGTCAAAGGAATCCCGCCTCAGATCACGTAGCATCCGCACGCCCAGCCACAGTAAAAACACCCCGCCCAGCAGACCAATAAGAATCTTGGCCGGTGGTGTCTGCACATAGACCCCAAGACCAAACAGCAGCAAAAAAATCAGCGGAATCTCAAATAAACCATGCCCGGCGGCAATCCATGCTCCCGCCCACCGGCTGCGTCCGCCGAAGGCAATAGTCGCCGAGGTAATCGAGCCGGGCGCCATCACGCCCGTGAGCGAAAACCCCGCGGCATAGAGTAAAAAAGTCCACACGTGTCCACCTGAAAAAGAGTTCCTCTATGAGAGGTGCCATCGCCATCGCGGCAACCTCACGCGTCCGGTCGAATGCGGGACTGAATCTCAAGACAATCAAGGATCACCAGGGCGGCCATCGCCTCAAGAACGGGAATAATCCGCGGCACGATACAGGGGTCGTGTCGGCCGTGGGTTTCGATCGGCGTTGTGCGGCCTTCCAGGTCGATGGTAGTCTGCGGACTGGCAATGGAGGAAGTCGGCTTGACGGCAATCCGCAACTCAACCGGCTGGCCGGTAGAGATGCCGCCAATGATGCCGCCGGCGTTGTTGCTGACAAAGCCGCCATCGGCCATATTATCGTTGGATTGACTGCCTCGCATCCGCGTCAAAGCAAATCCCTTGCCGACCTCGATGCCCTTGACCGCGCCGACAGTCATCATCGCCGAGCACAGCCGGGCGTCAAGTTTGCCGAATACCGGATCGCCCAATCCCGCCGGCAACCCCAAAATCTCCAGCTTTACCACTCCGCCGACCGAATCGTTGTCCTCCTTGGCAGCGAGAATGGCCTGCTGCATCAGCCTGGCGGCCTCGGCATCGGCACAGCGGACAGGGTTGGTCTCGATAACATCATAATCGCACTGCGTGGCGGCAATACCGGCAATCTCTACCGAATGGGCAATGATGCGAATGCCTTTTTCAGCCAGCAATTTTCGGGCAATCGCTCCGCCCATCACACGACCGGCGGTTTCGCGTCCCGAGGAGCGTCCCCCGCCGCGATAGTCGCGTATGCCGTATTTTTTATAAAATGTGAAATCCGCATGGCCGGGGCGAAACAGCTCTTTGATGCCCTCATATTTGCTCGAATCATGGTCGCGATTGAAGATGACCATCGCGATCGGAGCGCCGGTGGTTTTGCCCTCAAACACACCCGAAAGAATCTCGACCTGATCCTTCTCGTCGCGCGGCGTGGTTACCTCGCTTTGCCCCGGTCGGCGGCGATTGAGTTCTCGCTGGATCTCTGCCTCAGTAATCTCGATGCCGGGTCGTACGCCGTCCAGCACCGCGCCAATGGCCGGGCCGTGACTTTCGCCAAAGGTCGTTACCCGCACAACATCGCCAAAGGTATTGGCCGCGGTCATACGCACAGCCAATTCACGACCGAGCAACTCATAAATCTCCTCTGCAATCTCCTCGGGCGATTTGGCGGTCGCGTCCACCACGATATCCGAAAGCGGCATAATGACTTCATCCAGATAGGTTACATCGCTTTCAAGGCACTCGCGGCCATCCGGACCGGTCAACCACGGCGGCAACCCAATCCCGATCAGTCGCGACCAGATTGTCTCGGCATCCGCCTTCAAATAGACCAAAATCGCGTTGTTTCGCAGCACCCTTCGGCTGTCTGGGTCCAGCAGCGTTGAGCCGCCGCATACAACCAAACGCCAGTCGATTTGCTCACACGCCGCGGCGACTTGTCTTTCCAGATCCCGAAAAAAATCGCTGCCGAATTCCGTAAAAATTTCACGACAGGTCTTCCGCTGTCCGTGTTGTTGGAAAAAGGTCTCTTCGATGAGATGATCGGTCTCCATCACCTTCAAGCCGGTCAATTGTCCAATATGACCGCCCACGGAACTTTTGCCCGCGCCTTTGGCACCTGTAATTACAATCTTCATAAAAGCACTTATCAACCCAAAAATGTCATATTGTTTCTGTTTACCGCTACATGAATTGTAGTTTGTCGCCATCCCTTTGGCACGGAGTTTTTTGAAAAAAAGCCAAACGATTCAATGCCCCCTTAGGGCATAGCCTCTCGAAAAGCATAGACCGCTCCATCCTCACAGCCAATCAGCAGAGTGCTGTCGGCCACGGCTGGGCCGGCACTGATGGAGCCGCTCAATGCGTACGTAAATACCTGCCGCCCCTCGTCCAGACTGACCACATACAAA
>JAAYQH010000048.1 GCA_012519365.1 Planctomycetota bacterium
CCTTGTCCTGGAGGAGATAGCCGATATGGGCATACCCTCGCAGCCAGTAGGGAACTTCTTCCCAGCCCCATTTTCCTTTGCCTTCTTCGGAGAGCCAGGCATTGTCTTCTTTTTGCAGCCAGGCACTGATGGTGTTCAGATGGCCGGTCATGCCGCCGCGCTGGCGTTCGAGATAGACCCGCAGCCAGCCGTCGGGACGAATGGAGCCGACGGGCAGTTTGATAAGGGGGGTGGGCTGAAGGGGGTCGCGATTGGAGACATAATAGCTATTGCGGGCAGACATTGGCGGGCTTTGCACGATCGTTACCTTTTGTGAATAGCAACTTGACGATACACATAACAGAGCCAGACATTTTATCCATCGGGTGCTGAAGTGAGACATTGTTTCTCCATAATAAAAGTTTTATGAATATGCCGTTGCGTTCTGTTTGTCGCATTTTACTATAAACACCGTGGTTTGGGGAGATTTTAACCAAAAGCTGTAAGAAAGTTCAAGAAAATGAAAAAGGAGGGCGAAAATTGGGCGTGCAAGTGGAGTTTGAGTTTGGGGTTGCAAAGGGGCCCGCAGCGGCGATAATCTGGGGGTATGGAACAGGCAACATCGATCCCGTTGACTCTTGATACGCCGGTGCAGTATCTCAAAGGTGTCGGGCCGGCAAACGCCGAGGCGCTGGCTGAGCTGGGGGTGCGCACGGCCGGTCAGCTGCTGGAGTATTATCCGCGGGATTGGGTGTTTATGCCTGAGCCGATACCGATTGCCCGGATGGAGGCGGGCAAAAGAGTGTCGCTGATGGGGCAGATTGAATCGACCGATTATCATCCTCATCGCCGAAAGCCGATTTTTGAGATTATGCTGGCCGATGAGACGGGGTATTGCCGGGTGCTGTGGTTTCACGGGGGGTATCTGGTCAATCAGCTTGAGCCGGGGCGGTATCTGCTGGTGCATGGGACGGTCAGCCGCTACAAGCATATGCTCCAGCTTGCCAACCCGAAGTTTATGATTTTGGACGGGCCGCGTGCTGATGCGGCCGAGCCGTTCAGCGGGCCGGTGTATCCGGCCAGCGGCAAATTGCCCTCATGGCGCATCAAGCGTATTATCCGCACCAACCTGGAGGCGCTGGCGCGGTTGATGCCGGAGATTTTCACACCGGAGTTTCTTAAAAGAAATCAGCTCGTCGGTCGGGCTGAAGCGTATGCGGGCATTCATCATCCGGCTGATGAAAAGCAGCTTGCCCGTGCCAAACGGCGGCTCAAGTACGATGAGTTGTTTTTGATGCAGACGGGCTTGGCGCTGAAGCGGCATTATTTGCGCCACACTACACCGGCGCCGCAAATCCATGTCAATGAGCAAATCGATCGGCGTATTCGAAGGCGGTTTCCGTTTTTGCTGACCGACGATCAAAATCAGGTGATTGCCGAGATTTGCGGGGATCTGGCCCAAACGGTGCCGATGAACCGGCTGCTGCAGGGCGATGTCGGCTCCGGCAAGACGGTCGTGGCGCTGTATGCGGCGTTGGCGGCGGTGGCCAATAAGCGGCAAGTGGCGATTATGGCGCCGACCGAGATCCTGGCGCGGCAGCATTACGACAGTATCGAGCGGTTTCTCAAGGGCAGCCGGGTGCGGCGGGAATTGATTACCGGCGGGTTGACCGGCAACAAACGTCAAGCGTTGCTCGCTCGTATTGGCGAGGGAAAGGTTGATATTGTCGTCGGGACGGTGGCGCTGCTGCAAAGCGATATTCAGTTTGCGGATTTGGGGCTGATTATTATCGATGAGCAACACAAGTTCGGC
>JAAYQH010000004.1 GCA_012519365.1 Planctomycetota bacterium
ACCGCGAGGCGCGGATCGGGCATACCAAAAAGACGCTCGCCGAGCTTCAACGATTAAACATAAATGTAAAACAATTGAGGTCATGTGTGCCTCATGATCCGTAACTATTTGCGCTGTAGTATTAAGATAATCGGGATAAATTGAGTCGAGGATGCAGAGGCACTCTTATGATTAAAATGCATTCAATAGCGGTACTATTTTTCTTTTGTAGTGTATCCCCCCGTCTAATGGCAGACGGGAAAATGTATTGGCCTGAATCCGTTTCGCCGACGATTCCATACCAACGTGCCTTGATATTCTACAAACAAGGCGTCCAGACGCTTTTCCTGCAAAGCCAATATGAAATTCCCGAACAGCAAAATGCCGCTGTACTCGGGTGGGTTGTCCCTGTCCCGGCGGTACCCGAGGTTGCAAGTATGCCCGCCGAGGGGGCACAGCACTTGTTTTTCAGGGTTGATTTCCGTTCACGTGCGAAAATAATATCCAGTGGCGGCGTCTTATTGTTTTTATCTGTTCTTGTGGTAGCAGGACTTTTACTGAACATATTTCTTTTAACTGTGTTTTCCAAACACATGCCGATTCGATGGTTGGCTAAAAATCGGCAAAGGTTGATTTTTTATTTGATTGTGGTCTTTGTCATCCTTGCTCTGGTGTCGCTCATTACGCCTGCGTTGTCAACAGTCAAAGAGGGGGTTAAGACAATTGCCGAACATCGTGTCGGTATCTATAACGTCCGTGTCATCCGCTCGGACGATGCCGCAGAATTAATTACCTGGCTCAACGCCAACCAGTTCCGGTATGATGAAACGGATCAAACCCTTTTCGCTGATTATATCGCCAAGGGCTGGTGTTTTGTCGTGGCCCATATCGACCCATTGGCAGACCAAGAGAAATACGAAATCGTGTCGCGGGGACTGGCCGCGCCGCTGATTCTTCGTTTCCCCATCACTTCGCCGGTCTATCCGCTCGCTCTGACAGGAACGACCGGTCATGAGACGAAAGTACTGGTCTATCTGTTTGCGGACCATAAAATGATATGTAACGATCGACTGACGCTTCGGTTTTGCGGGCAGGTGGCCCCCGACTTTTTCCCATCCTATGTGTTTGATGCGGTTCAGCCTCAAGGATTTTTTGCCCAAGACGATTTATCATATACTTATCTCTGCAAATTCCGCGACACGCTCAGGCCCGAGCAAATGCAAGACGATATTGTCTTTACCCGGGCCAAGGACAATACTTTCTATCGTGAGTTTATCTTTAAATGGTAAACATAGGGTCTTAAATCTGAGGTGGTCTGGCGATTATTAGGCATTCCATGGAAATATCCCAGGGCCGTTTTTTACGTCAAAAAAACCTTATTATCATTGAAGAAATCGGCGAATTGGCTTTCTCAATTGAAATTTTTCTCAAGAGTGATATACTCTTTCCTATGGTAAAGGCAAGGCATGAGCGGCAGGCTCGCAAGAGTTGGCTTCGAGCGGTCCTGCCTGTTGAAAAGCAGTCCGAAAAAGTAAACAGACATCAGTCAATAGACAATCAAAATGGCTTATACGGTATTGGCACGCAGGTATCGCTCGCAGACATTTGACGACGTGCTGGGACAGGACGTGGTGGCCCGGACGCTGCGCAATGCGATTGCCACTGGACGGGTGGCACACGCGTATTTGTTCTGCGGGACGCGGGGCTGCGGCAAGACGACGATGGCGCGGATCCTGGCCAAGTCGCTCAATTGCCTTGCCGCGGACGGGCCGACGGTAAAGCCATGCCTGAAATGCGACAGTTGCATCAATATCAATACCGGCGAGGATATTGATGTCCTCGAAATCGATGGGGCGTCCAATACCGGCGTGGATAACATCCGGCAGCTTCGAGAGAACGCGATTTATCGGCCGGCTCGGGCACGGTTCAAGATTTACATTATCGACGAAGTGCATATGCTCAGCAGCGGGGCTTTTAACGCGCTGTTGAAGATTCTTGAAGAGCCGCCCGAGCATGTCAAGTTTATCTTTGCTACCACCGAACCGAACAAAGTGCTGCCGACGATTCAGTCGCGCTGCCAGCGGTTTGACTTTCATAATATCCCGCCGGAGGTGATCAGCCAACAAATTCGCAGAATCCTGGGCGACGAAGGGATTGCGTTTGAGCCGGATCTGCTGGTGCATTTGTCACGGTTGGCCAATGGCTCGATGCGCGACGCCCTGAGCCTGCTGGATCAGCTTATCAGTGCAGGTACTCCGCCGTTAAACGCCCGGCAATTGATCGATTTGGTGGGTATTCCCGACCGGCAAAAGGTGGCACAATTGCTGACGGCCATTGCCGAGCATGACGGGGCGGGTGTGCTTGAAAAACTGGATCAGATGCTGCTGACCGGTCAAAACACCGGCCAGATTTGCGAGGCCATGATCGGCGTGATGCGCGACGTGATGATTTATCTATCCGCCGGCAAAGAAAGCAAGTTGTTGACACTGACCGAGGAAGAACGCGACGCGGTGGGGGTGCTGAGTGAGAAATTTGACATTGCCGGTCTGGTGTACCACATTACCGCGCTGGAAAAGCTGCAATGGACACTGAAAAACAGCGAATCCAGTCGGGCGTTGCTCGAGGCACTGCTGCTTCGACTGACGCTGAGCGAGCATTTTATCGGTCTGGATCGGCTGGCCGATCAGCTTCGCACACTGCCAGCCGGGGCGGGTGAAGTAAAAAAAAAAT
>JAAYQH010000049.1 GCA_012519365.1 Planctomycetota bacterium
AAAAAACCGAACAAGCCGTGGTTCTGGGCCTACGGCGGGGACTTTGGTGATCAGCCCAACGACGGCAATTTCTGTATCAACGGGCTGGTGCAGCCGGATCGCACCCCCAATCCGCATCTTTATGAGGTCAAGAAGGTCTACCAGAACATCAACGTGCACGGCGAGGATTTGTCTGTTGGACGGGTCAAGATCGAGAACAAATACGGCTTTAGGCCGTTGGACTTTGTGGATGTGATTTGGGAAGTGACCGAGAACGGACAGGTCGTGCAGACCGGTTCGCTGGGCACTGTCGCAGTGCCGCCGCTTAGCAGCCAAGGGGTGACGATCCCCTACCAAAAACCGAAAAACGAAACGGGGAACGAGTATCTGCTGAAGGTCAGTTTTGTGCTAAATCAGGATCAATCCTGGGCCGGCAAGGGACACGTTGTGGCATGGGATCAGTTTGAACTGCCGTTTGGCAAGGCGGCTGCGGCGCTGGTAGCAGATGAGATGCCTGGGCTGACGATGCAGGATACGGCCGAGAGTCTGACGGTCAAGGGACAGGATTTTTCTGTCGGCTTTAACAAACAGACCGGGGCGCTGAGTGCGTTTGTTTACAAAGGCACACCGCTGCTGGCCTCTGAACTGAGGCCGAACTACTGGCGTGCGCCGACGGATAACGACAATGGTAACGGGATGCCGGGCCGCTGCGGTGTGTGGAAAAACGCCGGTACGAATCGTCAACTGGTTGAGTTTCAGGCCGTTCAGATGCGGCCGCATGTGGTACGAGTTACCGTCAGCGACGCTCTGGCTGCCGGTCAAAGCACTCTCAAGACTGTCTATACGGTGTACGGCTGCGGCGAGGTGCTGATGGAACAAACGCTCAAGCCGAGCAGCGGGCTGCCGGAATTGATGCGTATCGGGATGCAGGGGCAAATGCCCGTAGCATTCGGGACGATGAAATGGTACGGCCGGGGACCGTGGGAATCGTATTGGGATCGCAAGAGCGGCGCGGCGGTCGGCCTTTATGAAGTGGACGTTTACAATCCAGATCATATTTACGTCCGTCCGCAGGAAAACGGCAATCGCTCCGATGTCCGCTGGACAGCGTGGGTCAATACGCAGGGGCTGGGTCTGCTGGCGATCGGAGAGCCGCTGATCAATGTCAGTGCCTGGCCTTATACCATGGCCGATCTGGAACGGGCTCGGCATATCCATGAACTTCCGAGTCGCGAGACGATGACCATCAACATCGACTACCAGCAGACCGGGGTCGGCGGCGATAACAGTTGGGGCGCTCGGCCGCACCGGCAATATACGCTGACGGCCGATAAAGAATATCGCTGGAAAGTGCGGCTTACGGCGGTGGAGAAGACGGCGGATATCCAAAAAATCGCGTCTCGGGTCTTGCCGGAGTTGGATTGACACGATAGACTATTCCTATCGTAAACACAGAAAATGGAAGTTCAATCAATCGAGAAAGGACACGGAAATGAAACAGACACTCGTTGTGGGTATTGTCGCGGCAGTACTGCTGCTGACAGGTTGTGAAAACCAGGAATTGGTGACGTGCCGCGAGGACAATCAACTGCTCAAGACGCAAACCGCCTCGCTGCGTGAGCAGCTGGAGCAGACCCGCTCAACCCTTCAGCAAAAAGAGGCGGAAATCGCCAGAATTAAGACAGAAAACACCGAGATGCAACAGCAGGCGATCGAAAGCATTATGATGATGCTGAAAAAGGAAGAAGAGCGTGCCAAAAAACTTCAGGCGACGCTGACCGAAAAAGAAGATGCGCTCAAGGTCGAACAGCGCAAAAACGCCGCTTTGGAGCAACAAGTTGCCGCCTTAAAGCAGCAGGTAGAAGGCCTTAAATCCGACCTGGCAACGGCCGAGCGAACTCTTGAAAGGCTTCGGTCTGATTTGGATAAGGCCAATCAGTCGATTGAAGCCCTTCGATCGCAGGCCCAGCAGGCCGCTGAGCCGACTCAATAGCACAGCAAGGTCAGCCGATGGTTTTCAACGGTTCTGTGAATAGATTCACGGAACCGTTTTTTTTTGCTTTCCTGCAGCCCGTGACCCTGCAAGCCTCGACCGTTCGTTGAGAGGCAACGCCTTATGGGCCGCGCGGACGGTGTTTTATCGGCCGGTCTTGGGGCTGAAACAGCAATGGGAATCGAAAACGCAAAACCTTATCCCATTCCCTTGTCGCCGCCATGTCTCCACTTGCGAAATGCACCCTCTTAAAAATCGCTTTTAATGCAGGTTTGGGGGCACATTATCGGAGGTGCCCGCTGTGTGCGGGGCAAACGCATAGAGTCTTTGACTTTTAATGGCCGGTAGAAAACAGCCGAGGGGGGCGAAAAGTTAAAAACGACCCCGACTTTCCATAAACTAACGGCGATAACCGGTCGATAAGAAGGCGTTGAGATGGTGGAGTGAAGGCGTTTGATTTGTCCACAGAGATAGACTCAAGAGACAAGGCAAGAGTTGGTTCAAAACAGGATAAGGCTATGGAAAAAACGACAGTTGCAGAAAAAACACGGGCACGAGAAGGCAAATATCTGACTTTCAAACTGGGGCGTGAGGAATATGGGATTGAGATTCTGAAAGTCCGCGAGATTATCGGGTATATGGCGATTACGGCTGTGCCGAGAGCGCCGGAATACATCAAAGGCGTGATCAATTTGCGGGGCCAGGTCATTCCGGTGCTGGATCTGCGCAGCCGGTTTGGGATGGACGCGGCTGAGGTTACCGAGCAGACGTGTATCATTGTGGCCGACGTCAGTCAGCGGGGTCGGCGGTTTAACGCAGGGCTTGTGGTCGATCAGGTTCAGGAAGTGCTGGACATTGCGGGGGACCATATCGAAGATGCTCCGCAATTCGGCAATAACGTCCAAACGGATATCATTCTCGGCATCGGGAAAATCAACGACACCATCAAGATTCTGCTGGACATTGACAAGGTGCTGGACAACGTCAGCATCGGAGAAATGTCCCGGGACATCTAAGCTCGATGCATTGAACGGCGGTTCGCAATTCAAACACGAAAGGGATATACCATGGCAAAATCATTGATGATTGTAGATGATTCGGCAACAATGCGCAAAATCATTATGCGCACCGTTCGAATGTCGGGGCTTGAGTTTGACCGGACGGAGGAAGCCGGCAACGGCAAAGAGGCCCTCGAAAAGCTGCAAGCCTCGCCGGTGGATATTGTGTTGTGCGATATCAATATGCCGGAGATGAGCGGCACGGAGATGGTTAAAGAGGCCCGCAAGATCGACTGCTGCCAGGCGACCAAGATCATTATGGTCTCCACGGAAAGCGCCGAAGAGCTGATCAACAGCGTGATGGCCGATGGCGCCAACGGTTATATTACCAAACCGTTTACGCCAGAAAAGTTTCAGGAAAAACTGGCGCCCTTTATGAACTGACGGAACGCCACATATACGTCGAAAACTACAATTGGGAGACAATTATGCTGGAGCAACTTACACTCCAAGATACAGTCCTTGATGCCGCACGGGAAGTCTTTGAGACAATGATTTTTATGGATATCGAAACCAGCAGCGACGCATGCCCGAGCATTACCGGCGAGTCGCTGCTTGGGTCGATAACCTTTAAGGGGGATCTGGAAGGCTGTCTGGCGGTGTGTGTCAGTCAGTCCTGTGCTGATCGGATTGCCAAAAATATGCTGGGGATGGAGGCGGACGAATCGCTGACGATCGAAGAGGCCTGTGACGCCATCGGGGAAGTGGCCAATATGGTGATGGGCAGCATCAAAAGCCGTCTTCAACCTCTGTATCCGACACTTGAAGTGTCGATTCCGTCGGTGATTACGGGACGGGAGCTGAAAAACACCCTCGGCGAGAGAGCCGTCAAAACCATTGTCTGTGCCTGGCTGGATGGGCAGGAGGCGGCGGAATTTTCATTTTTATATCGGAAAAGCGCCTCTCAGAAAACACAATGAGCTGCCCTTCTGAACAACTTGTCGCCTCGCTGGATACGCTGTCGCTTCATGCGTTCGAGGCATTTTGCGAGGACATTGCGGCGATGTTCGGCAATACGGCCGAGTGCACCCAAGACAGCGCCGGACACGGTGCGTTGTCGGACCTGAAACGTCAGTTCAAAAAACTGGCCGCGGTCAATCAGGTGCAGACGCAAGGGGTAATGGACGGGACGTTTCAAATTTTGCTGGATCAGGCTGGGCTGTTTGTGCTGGCCGGGGTATTTGTGATGCTGCCGGAAAAACGCGTCCTTGAAACCATCCGCAGCGGCACCCTCAAAGATGCCGACTATATCAACGACGCTATCAAAGAGGTGGGCAATCTGCTGGTTGGGTCCTGGGATCGGGTCTTTCGCGAAGAATTGAAAGACCATAAACATTTCAAACAAGCCGACACCTTCGTCGGGTCTATTTGGGACGATCCCGAATCGCATATTGGGCTGCACGCCGAGCAGGATTGTCGGTATGTCATCTGCCGGATGAAAGTGGACGAGTTTCCGGAGTTCAAATGCGCTGCGGTCTTTCCGGAGACGCTGTTTGAAACGCGCAGCGCGGGTAAATCGCCGGAAGAATCGACAGCACAAGAGAAGCCGGCCCCGACGGCCGAAACCGAACCGGACAGCCAGACCCCTGAGTCGGCCTTCACCGTCGCGGGCGACAAATCGGACCCCCCTGCGGCCGAAGTAACGCCATCGGTTATTGAAGAGGCCTCAGCAGATACGCCGGCGCCGATAACAGAAGCGCCGCCGGTGATGGAATCGGAAAGGGACGAACCCATGCCGGGGCCGGTGAGCGAGGCCATTGCCCACTTAACACGGCAAGAGCCGATGCAGGCCGAATCGGAACCCGCTTTGACCGGTGCGAAGCTGCCGTCCCTGACCGCTGCGGCGATTATGAATCCGGCGGTGCTTTGGCTGGAGCCGGAGCAAACCGTGGAAGAGGCCCTGTCGCAAATGCAGCGGCACAATATCGGGTATATTCTGATCGGACGGGATGGACACCTGGAAGGGCTGGTGTCGCGCAGCGATATAGCGGCAGCGATCAGTCCTTACTTGCGTCCCGTGTTCGCTCACTGGCGACGTCCCGTCGATGATGCAACGCTGAAAATCCGCATTCAGTGGTTTATGAGCCGTACGGTCCATACAATTTCGCCGGACGCCCCGCTGGAAAAGATCATGCAAACAATGATGCAGCACGCGGTGCGGGGGCTTCCGGTCATGGACACCGACGGTCAAATCCTCGGACTGGTCACGGTGTATGAGGTCTTTGCCGCCCTGCTGAACAGGTCGGGGCTTTGCCTGACAGGCCGTCCGCACCAGGCGCCGCCCGGTGTCCGCTGAATCGGGACGTTAAGGAAAGCAAACAGGACAGAATAATGGATCATAAAGAACAGATCTGCCAGCTGCTTGAAGAGGCCGCCGCAACGATTACCCTGTTGGATGTACAGGATACGCAGGAGGTGCGTGCCTTCGAGGAAATACTGGGACAGTTAAGCAGTGCGGCTCAGCAGGCGGCCCAGGCCGACGAACAGTTGAAGGTGTTTTATGCCCTGAGCCGTGAGGCTGCTGAGTGTGTACGGCAGCTTACAACGGCTGGCTCAAAAGACGTTGAAGCCCGCCTGGACACCCTTAACGCGTCCGTGATGGAAATGCAGCGGCTACTTGAGCAGGCCAGCTATGATTCAAGCGGTTCTCAGGCCGTTGCCGCCGCCGAAGCGGTTTTCAGTCAGGACGATATTCCACTGATCCAGGATTTTATCGCCGAGTCCCGCGAACATATCGAATCGGCTGAAGCGGCGCTGCTGGAGCTGGAAAACAACCCGAAAAACAATGAAGTGCTCAACCAGATTTTTCGCTGCTTTCATACCATCAAAGGCATGGCGGGATTTCTCAATCTGAATGCGATCAATGGGCTGGCCCATGCGGCGGAAAACCTGCTGGATATGGCCCGAAAAGAACAGCTGCTGCTGACCGGAACCAACTGCGACGCGGTATTTTCTTCGATTGATATGCTCAAGTCCATGCTGGTGGACCTCGAAAAGGCCATCGAAAGCGGCAGCGGCGTCAGCGAGCCGGCCGGTTTGTCTGCCCTGCTTGAGCATTTGCACACCTGTGCGGACGGACAGGCGGAGACAGCCTCTACCCCGCCAAACGACCCTGTCTTGGACGAGAAAACCGATCAGACCATCGATACCCTGCTGGATACGCCGGCTAAAGAAACGGAGAAAAAAACCGGCCAAACAACGGCCGGCGGCATCGAAAAAATAAAGGTCAACACCACCAAACTGGATGATTTAATCAATATGACCGGCGAGCTGGCGATTGCCCAATTGATGATCGCCGAAGAAGTCAAACAAAGCGTTCAGACCGACAGTGCCCTGTTTCGCAAAGTGGCCCAGCAAAATAAAATCGTCCGTGAACTGCAGGAATTGTCGATGTCGATGCGGATGGTTCCGATTCAGGGGGCGTTTCAAAAGATGAGCCGGCTGGTGCGCGATTTGTCCAAAAAGGCCGGCAAAAACATCCGGTTGATTACGTCGGGCGAAGAGACCGAGCTGGATCGCAACATTGTCGAAAAGATTACCGATCCGCTGGTGCATATGATGCGCAATTCCGTCGATCATGGGATTGAAACGCCCGAGGAGCGCAAGGCCAAAGGCAAACCGCCCCAGGGGACGGTCCGGCTGAGCGCCTCTCATCAGGCCGGCAGCATTCTGATCGAAATCGAAGACGACGGGCGCGGCCTGCGCCGTGAGAAATTAATTCAAAAAGCCGTCGAAAAAGGGCTTATCTCAGCGCATCAGGAATTAAGCGACCAAGAGGTGTTCGGTCTGATTTTTCAGGCGGGGTTTTCGACCGCCGAAAAAATCTCCGATGTATCCGGTCGGGGCGTCGGAATGGATGTGGTGCGAAAAAATATCGAAAGCCTCGGCGGCAAAATCGACATTCAAAGCACTCCCGATGCAGGGACCACTTTCCTTATTCGTCTGCCGCTGACGCTGGCCATTATCGACGGGCAAATTGTCACCATCGCCGACCAACGCTACATCATCCCGATAAACTCGATTGTCGGCAGCGTGCGTCCGACAGGCGATCAGATTCGCACTGTTCAGGATCGGGGCGAGGTTGCTTTGATCCGCGGGGAATTGATTCCGCTGGTCAGACTGGGGAGTCTGTTTTCGGTCAGCGGCGGCATACAAGAGCCGAGCGAAGCGCTGCTGGTGGTCGTGGAAGAAGGCTGTCGAAGATGCGCTTTGCTTGTGGATGACTTGCTTGGCCAACAGCAGGTGGTGATCAAAAACCTGTCAGGATTGGGCAAGATTAAAGGCATCTCCGGCGGAGCGATAATGGGCGACGGACGCATCAGTCTGATTCTGGACGTGCCGGGGCTGATTGATTTGTCGCAGGACCGATAAGCCAGAGGAGGCGAGGATGTTTGAATCCCTTATTATCGATGATACCCTGACGCTGACGGATGATGAGTTCGAGCAAATCAGCACGTTGGTTTATGACCATTGCGGGATCAATCTGCACAACGGCAAAAAGGAACTGGTGCGTTCGCGTCTGGCCAAGATTCTGCGTCAAAGGCGGCTGACAAGTTTCTCAGCGTATATGGAGTATGTCTGCGCCGATACTACCGGGCAGGCGTTTTCGGAACTGATCGACTCGCTGAGTACCAATCTGACCAGTTTCTTTCGCGAATCGATTCATTTTGAATTTTTGGCCACGACATTTTTGCCGGAGCTGATCGCCCGAAAGCAGCACGACCCAACCCCGCGTCTTCGCGGCTGGAGCGCGGGGTGTTCGTCCGGCGAAGAGCCTTATTCTATCGCCATTACCTTGCTGGAGGCCCTGCCGCACCGGCCCCGGTGGGATGTGAAACTGCTGGCCACGGATATCTCCACACGGATCCTCAAGCGCGCCGAGGAGGGGGTGTATGAGCCTGAGCGTGTCGAGCCGGTCCCCGGGGCCCTGAAGAACCGCTACCTGATCAGCCGGAGCCGACCCCACGGTAAACGGTACGAGATAGCGCCAGCGCTGCGTCAGATTGTCGTGTTTAAGTATCTTAATCTGATGGGTGAATGGCCGTTTCGGGGGCCGTTTGATTTTATCTTCTGCAGAAACGTAATGATTTACTTTGATAAACCCACTCAACAGCGGCTGATTGATCGATTTTGGCAGGTGCTTGCGCCGGGGGGGATATTGTTTACCGGACATTCCGAATCCCTGACAGGGATTCGACACAACTTCCGGTATATCCAGCCGACCATTTACCGGAAAGGATGAGCATGGAGCCAAAGCGAAACGTCATTGTTCAGGTGTCCGACGCCCGGATCTCTCAGAACCAAGAGACCCGGCTGGTGACCTATTCGCTGGGCTCTTGCATCGCGGTTTGCCTGTATGACCCGACGTGTCGATTGGGGGGGATGATTCATTACCAACTTCCCAGTTCACAGATGGATCCGGAACGCGCCCGCCGCGATCCGTTTATGTTCGCCGATACGGGGCTGGGGCTGCTGATTGGCAAGATGCTGGAGCTTGGCGCGGTGAAAAAATGCCTGGAGGTCAAGGCCGCCGGCGGTGCGGCGATGAGCACGGGGCCGAAGGGATTTGATATCGGCAAACGCAACTTCTTGTCGCTGCGGAAAGTGCTCTGGCAACACGGGATTATGATGAATGCCCACGATGTCGGCGGCAACAATCCGCGAACGCTGTATCTGGATATTGAAACCGGAACCGTTCTGGTCAAATGCAACGGTTCGGAAAAGCAACTTTGAAGGAATCTACGCCATGCTGATGACCACCACACCGATCAAAGTGTTGATTGTTGATGACTCGGCCATTGTTCGAAAAATTCTGAGCCAGGAGCTTGGCGCTCAGGACGGCATTGAAGTGGTCGGAACCGCACCGGATCCCTATATCGCCCGCGATAAAATTCTGCGGCTTGAGCCGAATGTGCTGGTGCTGGACGTTGAGATGCCACGTATGGACGGCATTACCTTCCTCAAAAAGATTATGGCCCATCACCCGATGCCGGTAATTATCTTCAGTTCGCTGACGCCCAAAGGCAGCAAGACGGCCATTGAGGCGCTCTCGGCCGGAGCAGTCGAAGTAATCGGCAAGCCCGGGCAATCCTATACCGTCGGCGATGCGTGCCAGGCGCTGACACAGACCATTCGGTGCGTATCGTATCGGTCGTCGGCCTATCGCCCCTGCCTGAACTTGGCCGCGTCAGAGCCGCAAAGCCCTATCGAACACAGCAATATGGTGGAAACGACGCATAAAATTCTGGCCATCGGGGCCTCGACCGGCGGAGTGCAGGCCCTGACGCAGGTATTAGGCGCCCTGCCGAGCAATGCCCCCGGCACGCTGGTTGTCCAGCACATGCCGTCGTTGTTTACCAAATCCTTTGCCGAACGGCTGGACAAGGAATGCGCTGTTCACGTCAAAGAGGCCCAGGACGGGGACCGTGTGCTGCCCGGGCAGGTGCTGATCGCCCCCGGCGGCTATCATATGCTGCTGCAGCGATCCGGGGCGACGTACTATGTGGCGGTCAAGGACGGCCCGGCCGTGTGCCGGCAGAAACCCAGCGTTGAGGTGATGTTCCATTCTGTGGCCAAATACGCCGGGGCCAACGCCGTCGGTGCAATTCTGACCGGGATGGGCGACGACGGCGCCGAAGGACTGCTGGCGATGCGCAAGGCCGGGGCCCATACTATCGCTCAGGACGAGCAAACCTGCGTCGTCTTCGGCATGCCCAAAGAGGCCATCCGTAAAGGAGGTGCCGAGAGCGTTTTGCCTCTGCAGAAAATCGCCGCTACCCTGATCCATTATGCCACTCAATAACAGACAAAATACTGTTTGTTTGTGCACGATTATCGTAAGCCGGGCATAAATTTTCTTGACAGCCGTCAAGACAGGCGGTTATCTATCCTCTTACCTGTCAAAAACGAACCCTGCAGAGTCGTTTTTGTGACAATCAGTCTCTATTATCCAAAATGAAATCGTAAACG
The DNA here is from genome assembly GCA_012519365.1 of Planctomycetota bacterium. Classification (GTDB taxonomy): domain Bacteria; phylum Planctomycetota; class Phycisphaerae; order Sedimentisphaerales; family Anaerohalosphaeraceae; genus T3Sed10-213. The sequence continues at coordinate 10,000 of JAAYQH010000049.1, forward strand.
GTATGGGCAAAGCAAGCACGGATAAATCACTGGTGATTGTTGAATCACCGGCCAAAGCCAAAACAATCAACAAATATCTCGGACCGAATTACGAGGTTAAGGCCTCGATGGGACATATTCGCGATCTGCCGTCCAAGGGGCTGAACGTGGATATTGAAAATGGATTCAAGCCGGTCTATGATGTGGTGCCGGGGCGCAAACGCACCCTGCAAACGCTGAAGGACTCGGCCAAACGCTGCAGCAAGGTCTATCTGGCAACCGACCTTGACCGCGAAGGCGAGGCGATTGCGTGGCACCTGGCCGAAGCGCTCAAGTTAAAAGACGAAAATACGTTTCGCGTGGTGTTTAACGCCATCACCAAAAATGATATTCAAAAGGCCTTTGCCAAGCCGGGCAAGATTGATATGGATCGTGTGCTGGCCCAGCAGGCTCGTCGCGTACTGGATCGGATTGTGGGCTATCAAATCAGCCCGCTGCTGTGGAAGAAGGTCGCGCGGGGCCTTAGCGCTGGCCGGGTTCAGTCCGTGGCCGTGAAGATGATTGTCCAGCGGGAGCGTGAAATTCGCGCGTTTGAACCGAAAGAATACTGGCTGATTCCGGTGATTTTTTCAACGCGTTACGATGAGCAATTAAGCCGTCAATGGCAGGATTTTGTCCAGACCGCCGGCCCGAAAGAACGCACGCTGTCCGAACAGAACCATTGGCTGTCCGAACACGGGGCGTTTCGGGCCGATCTGATCAACGTCAACGGCAAAAAATTCCACGTTGACAACGAAACAGAGGCCAAGGCGATTTTTGAGCGAATTCAGCAAGCGGCCTTCAGCGTCAGCGGCATTACCACCCGACGGGTTACGTCGCGTCCGGCGCCGCCGTTTATTACCTCCACCCTGCAGCAGGCTGCGGCCAATCGGCTGGGCTTTTCGGCCAAGCGGACGATGTTGGTTGCCCAGCAGCTGTACGAAGGCATTGACCTTGGGTCGATGGGCGCGCTGGGGTTGATTACCTATATGCGTACTGACAGCACGTTTTTGTCCCAGGAGGCGCTGCAAAGCGGCCGGCGGTTTATTGAAAATCGCTTCGGCAAAGAGTATCTGCCGGACACGCCCAACGTCTATGCTTCGGCCAAAGGCGCCCAAGAGGCCCATGAAGCCATTCGTCCAACCGACCCGGACCTGACGCCGGAGGAGATACGTGCGTTCCTGACCGACGACCAGTACAAGTTGTATGATCTGATCTGGCGTCGTTTTATCGCCAGTCAGATGGCCGCAGCCCAATGGGATACCACCCGCGTGGATATCATCGGGCGTGCCGATGATTTTTCGTGTGAGTATCGTGCAACCGGTCGTGTGCTGGTCTTTGATGGTTTTACGCGGGTCTGGCAGACCCCGACCGAAGAGCCGCATCTGCCGGCATTGAAGCAGGGTCAGTCACTGGCGGCAGTCAGTGTCAAAGCCGAGCAGCACTTTACCAAGCCGCCGGCCCGCTATACCGAAGCGACGCTGGTCAAGGCTCTGGAAAAAGAAGGCATCGGCCGACCCAGCACGTATGCGACGATCATTTCGACGATTCAGGAACGGGGGTACGTAGAAAAAATCGACAAGAAATTCCGCCCGACTGATGTGGCCGAGATCGTAACCGACAAGCTTAATGAATACTTTCCCAATGTAATGGATGTGGCCTTTACCCGGCACATGGAAGAACAGCTGGACAAGATTGAAGAGCAGCATCTCGATTGGGTCAAGGTGCTGCAGGAGTTTTATGAACCGTTTAAGGACAATTTGGAAAAGGCCCTCGATCAGATGCAACACGCCAAAGCCCAAACCGAGCCGAGCGAGTACACCTGTCCGGAGTGCAAGTCGCAACTGGTCTATCGTTTTGGTAAAAACGGACGGTTTCTCAGTTGTTCACGGTACCCGGAGTGCAAATTCGCCAGTCCCTGCGACAAAGAAGGAAAAATGATGGCACAAACCGACGAGATCACCGAGCATTCATGCCCCAACTGCGGCAAACCGATGGTGCGAAAAAGCGGGCGGTTTGGTCCGTTTTTGGGCTGCTCGGATTATCCGAACTGCAAAACCATCCTCAAGATCGACAAAGACGGCAACCCCCTGCCGCCCAAGCCGGAGCCGGAACCGACCGGCCTGAAATGCCACAAATGCAAAACCGGCGAGTTGGTCATTCGGCAAAGCAAACGCGGGCCGTTTTTGGGCTGCAACAAATTCCCGCGTTGCCGCACTATCGTCAGTATGAAAAAACTGGACGAATTGAAGGCCCTTGCAGCCGAGGAAAAATGGCCCCCCGCCACCGACGAGCAGGCCAACCAAATCCTGGCGGTCTCACAGAGCGACAAACCCCAAAAGAAAAACCAAAAGAAAAACCAAAAAAGCAGTCTCAAAAGCCAAACACGAGTAACCCGTTAAACGGATGGTACACTGTTCCGGAGCTTGAGGGGGCGTCTTTAGAGGCCAACCATGGACAACACACTCAACAATATCCCAACTGAACCTTTCGAAACGATTGAACCGATCGGCAAACGCGTCTTAATTCGAAAGGACGAGGACAAAAAGCAGACCAAAGGCGGTATCCAACTGCCTGACACCATCGAGATACCGACGATTACAGGGCGGATTGTCTCGGTTTCGGCCGAGGTGGAGATGTCCTCGGAGTTTCCGCTTAGCCAATACGACAAGTTGTTGTTCAACCCCAAAGGCGCCATTCCGGTGGATTTTGAGGGGGACAATCGCCTGTTTGTCGTCGATGTGGAAAACATCGTGGCGGTTTTCCGAAAACAATAACGACTTCTGTGCAGCCGGGGATGGGCCGTAAATAAGTGTACGGCGTTGTGCTGTGCCGGGGGCACGGCGATGCCGGCCGGTGAGAATTCAGAGACGGAATTCAGAACTCGAACCGTCGTTTCTATCGGACTCAAAACAGCAGCGGATTCTTATGGCGGCCAACCCTCTGTGTTTGCCGAGCGTGCCCCCAAGGGCCGCAGGACCATCGCGTTGTGAATACTGCCTCACACAAGCGGGGCGCACTATCGCGGCTGACAGTATATTCAGTCGGCGGCGGTGTCCGCCACCGCTTCGTCGAGATAGATGAACAGCTCTTCGGTTTCATTCCAGTCGATACAGGCATCGGTCAGCGAAGTGCCGTATTTCAGTACGCCGGCTGCACCAATGCTTTGCTTGCCTTCGTTGATGAAACTTTCGAGCATCACCCCTACGATCG
>JAAYQH010000005.1 GCA_012519365.1 Planctomycetota bacterium
CGCGCGTGATGATCAGCCACGGTACGAACTGGGCCAGATAGCCGACGAGTATAAAAAACGCCTTGCTGTCCCTGAACTTAAAGACCTGGTACACCATTGAAAGAATTGCCAGAAATCCGCCCCACCATACAACGGGGTTTCCGAAAGAGGCGAAGGACGAACGCAGCCCGTCCCACGACTCCAGGTAGTACAGGATCGGACGCCCGTTCGTAATCCACTGCCACCAGACGGAGGAATAGGAGTGCGTCGCCTCCAGCTTGGCGTGGTAGCCGAACATGAACGTTTGGTTGTTCAAGATAAGCTGATAAAACCTGGGGTCCCAGAGCATGCCCTCCGATATCTCCATGCCTGCGGCGAGCCCGTTTGGAATGTAGCTCAGGCAATAGACGATGGACGGAATGACGATAAAGAATGTGAAGGTGCACACGAGAGTTGAGACGAAAAACCCGCCAAAACCGGATATTTCGTTGTCTTTGTAATATTTGTAACACCAGATCAGGCGGACGATATACAGCGCCAGCAGACCGGCCCCGGCATAGATGACGATCCATTTGCATGCGCAGCCGATTCCGAAAAACAATCCGGCCAGAGCCAGGGACGGCAGCGATTTGTTGAACGCCTCCTCGGGGTCCCGTGTGATGTACCGGTACATGAAGAAGTATGAGACTAGTATAAAGAAGACGCCGTAGGTGTCGATTGTTGCGATGCGCGTCTGTACATAGTGCATGAAATCAAAAGCGAACAGGACCGTTCCGCAGGCCGCTATTACGGTCTTCCCGAACATATTTTTCAGGAATATATACAGGATCGGGAGCATCAGAACGCCAAAGAGCGTTCCCATAAAGCGCCAGCCGAAGGGCACCATGCCAAAGAGGCCGATGCCGATGGAGATGATAAGTTTCCCCAGGGGCGGGTGTGTCGTTTCATAGGGCGCGATATTGTTCAAATGCTCATAAGCCGTCCGTCCGTGGTAGATCTCGTCGAAGTACATGTTGGTCATATAGGTCGGCTTGTCGGGGATCTCGTGCTGTTCGTCGAAAAGCTGGGGCGCGTCGCTGCAAGATATCGCGTCAGGGGGTATAAGGACTCCGTTTTTATCGTAAATCGCCAGTTCTCCGAGTTCCATCGGTTTCCTTGACGCGGTGATACGGATATACTGCGTGGCGGTATTGTCGGAATTGATGTTTGCATAGAGCCACTTGAATAAATCGGAGTGGGGCTGATTCATGGAATGCTCTTTGCCCTCGGCCGGCAGCTGCTCCTCCCAGTTCGCGCCGTCACCGGAGAATTCCAGCGTATAATAGCCGACCCATAAGCCTGAATAATACATAATTTTGCCGATATCGACCGGCTGTGCAAGCTTCACAGTAACGGAGCTTTTTTCGTCTGTGAAACGGAAAAAGCTTTGGGGCGCGGTCAGATTGCCGAGCTTAAAGAAGGCGACTGCGGCGTAAATGAGCGTAATGACGATAACCGGCAGGATATCACGGCGCTCCATGGGGTGCCTGCGGTGCAGGAGGGTAAATTTCGGCTTGTTGACGATTCTAGTGATCCATTCGGTTGTTCCGGCCAAAGGCTGCGTCACCTTCAGGTAATACCTGAAGAACATAAAAAGGCATACGAGCGTCACAGCCGGAAAAACAAGAGTCAGATATTGCACCATCGTCCTAAACAAATCAGTTACCTCCGCAGCATGCCGTTTCATCAGTCTTTTTGAAGATAAACGTTACAGATTATGATAGCAAGAAAAGCGGAAAAAGTACAGAAAAAAATTAGCAGTCCGAGGTCGTGTTTACTGGCGCTCGCGTCCCCGGAGGATATTTGATAGGAATTCGCAGAAGTTATGGTATAACAAATTATTGAAAGCCGGAAAGCCTGTATAATCAAGGTTTTCCGGCTTGCTTGTTACTAATGTGTTGACAGTTGAACATTTTTTAGGGGGTTTTATGGGTGTAGTTCAGCGTTGCGCTGAACTGCTTTATAAGTCGGTTTGCATTAAAGGGTTATTTTTCTGTTGCTGAAATTCCTTAACAAACTTTCCTGCTACATTTCCACCTGAACTAATATCAAATCCAACATATTCCGTTTCACTCTCTTTTTGATAAGTAAAGATTAAATAGCTTTTTACTTGCTTAACTTCTTTAGCTTTGGTTCTGCCGCCGATTAAAGCCCCTACTGCACCAAACAGCAAAGCCCCACCTACAGCACCGCCGGAACTTGAAACAAGCTGTTTCTGAATTTCTGTATTTGTGGTTATTGAAACATCGATTATTTTTTCTTTAGTTAGGTTGAATTGCTGACCGTTTGCCACAATTTCAATTCTACTTGGAGTTGAATAAACTTGACACAATGCGTTTTCAGGTATTGGAAGCCCTGCAAAATGTTTGAGTGATGCAGAAAGTGAAGCGTTGCGGGATTCCATTTCCTTTTTTGCCGCTTTCTTAACCTTTTTTCTTTGTTTCGTAGTCTTAACAATCATAAAGATACAAAGGAAGATGAACCCCAAGACAAGAACTAAAGCTACAATTCCTTCTGTTGGCATAATTTTTACCACCTTGTATTATAGAGTAGTAGTTATTAGAGCCCCTCTCCAAGGGCTGTGCTACACTGTAAGGGATGCTGTGGATTGGTTTTTACCTCCTACCACACGATGGTTCACGAAAGGCCCCAACCACAGTCC
>JAAYQH010000050.1 GCA_012519365.1 Planctomycetota bacterium
CGATATTCGCATCTTCCCGCAATTCGAGGGCAGCGCGCTGACTAACGCCACTTGGTCAATCACTGAATATCCGGACGATTATCCTGCGGGGACTCCCGGTTACCCCGTGAGCGGCATGGGAGAAATGACCATTTCCAACGTGCCGGTTGGAAACTACACCGTGCAATTCAACAGTGACGTATTTTATGGGAATCCGACTCCGCCGGAAGTCTCCAAGGTCAACGTGAACAATGCCACCACGGACTATATAGCCAATTATAAATTTACCGGTAAGAAATTGACCGTGCACGTTGTGCTACCCGGTGAAACCAATGGCAATTGGCTGGTGGGCGTTGGGTCGGTCCAGCTTATTCCGGCCGGCACACCAGACCCAAATAATCCGGAAGTATTTTATTATAAAGCCGATACAGACGTGATGCTGACGGCCATCCCGTCCAATGTAGTGGTGGACGGCGTGACATATAAGAGCTATTTCTTTGAGTGGACCGGTCGACGCTGGAACGGCTCAACCTGGGTTGATAATGAATTGGGCGGTCATGGTTCGCCGTGCCGGATCAATCCCATTTCTTTAAAGATGGACAATGACCGGATGATCACAGTGTTGTTCAGCCGGGAGAAATATCCTTGGGATAACGCTGGAGATTTAGATGGAGACGGCCTGCCGGATGAGTGGGAAAGTGTTTATGGCTTGAATCCCAAGGACGCTGCTGCGGTAAATGGCGCATATGGCAATCCCGATGGCGACTGGATTCCCTCCGTTGAGACCAACCATCCGACTTTGGTGGGTATCACAAGTTATTCGGATTCGCAGGATGGCGAGATGGCCGGTGGCGTTTATTGGGTTGCCTTCGACGGCATAGCCGGGGCGATCCCCGGGTACCCGTTGCGGCGCACACGCATGCTCACCGCGCAAAGACTGGGCGTGGGCAACATGATGGGATATGCCGGCGGCCCGGCTTTCCATAACCTGCTGGAATGCCGCGGTTTCGATGGGTTTTACAAAACCAATGGCGGCCATTGGACATCTGCTACTACCTTCGACGCTTATTGGACGCCAGATGATGACCCGGGCACCGACCCCTTGTTGGCTGATACCGATAACGACCAAATGACCGATGGCTGGGAGTATTACTTCTGGTACTGGCGCTCGGCGGATGCGGCTGCCCGCGGCTTGACCGCCAGCGCCAATTTGGATTGGGTTATGCTTCATCCCAACTTTGCCAATGCCGGCGACTGGGATACTGACGGTGACGGGTTGACTGACTTCCAGGAATACATGTTGGGCACCGACCCGACGCATGCCGATACAGACGGCGACAGCATGGATGACTGGTGGGAGTGTCAATATGATAATTTGAACCCATTGGATTACAGCGACGCAGTGGACAATTCCGACGCCGATTACATGGCCGTGCGCCACGACCTGCGCGTGCTGGAGATGACCAATGGCATCATGGATGTGGTCGCTGGCACATTGTTCACTCAAAATGTGTTGGAAGGCCCCAGCGGAGAATACTGGGTGGATGTTGATGGCGACAACGCCTTTACCCTCTATACCGATACCATCCTGCTCGGCGGTAGCGCATTATCCAACGGATTACCTGGTGTGGTTGTCAGCGATGTTTATTATGGCATGGTGGCAGGATTATCGCGTTATCTGCCGGGCTACCCGGTCTGGGTGGATACGGACGGGGATGGGATTTATACCACTGAAATTGATATCCCCTTGATCAACCCGCCCATTAAACATGAATTGGTGTATATGGCCCCACCCGAGGAATTCCCGGAGGGCGCGCCCGGGGAAACTTCGTTTTCGCCTCTGACGGCCTGGTTTGAAGGGCGGTTGGTTTCCGGGTACACCTTAGGCACTAACCAAGTTTCGGTCACTTGGAACGGCCCGTGGCAGACGGAACGCTACAATGCTTACCAGGAATATCTGGGCGGGGATTACCTGGGACGGCTTTCCTGGGATGCCGGCGGACGTGTGATTTCGGAAAATGACGACTTCCTGTTCCCGGACCGCACGGCTTTCACGAACCCCAACAATCAGGATACCGATAATGACGGCATCCCCGATGGCTGGGAGTTATACGTTGGACTGGACCCCAATTACGAGACTGATGCCAGTTGGAACCATGATGAACAGCTTGTTGACGGCGAAAAACCAGCCTTCTTAAATAACCGTGAGGAATGGGCCAATCTTTCGCATCCGCTCAGCCGCGAATTGGCTTGGGACACCAAAATCTGGCCGACGGACCCGGGCGCCATCATCGCCCCACCGCCGAATGACCCGCATCCGGCGGATACCGATTGGGATGGATTACATGACGGCAAGGAGCGGGAAGCTCTGACTTGTCCAACCATGGTGGATACCGATCGGGACGGCCTGCCGGACGGCTGGGAGGTATATGCCTGCGTGAATCCGCGGCTGAAAGACGCCAACGAAGATAACGATCATGACGGCTTGCTTAATTGGCAGGAATACTGGACCGGCACGGTGGCAGAATGGCAATACTGCGATCCTAGCTGGGACCTGATGTTTATGTCCCGCAAGATGTCATGGTGGGATTGGGATTTGAACGGTAGAACCAATGTGTTTTTGCCGCCGGATTTTCTCACTTGTCCTTCATTCCTCTACTACAACGGTATAATCACCGATTTAGAGCTGTTGCGGGAGGAATTCCCCGCGTCGAAGGCCTTGCCTATGGAGCATTACAAAACCACTTACGCCGGTTACAATCTTTCGGGGGATAATAATCCTATGGACAGCGATCGGGACGGCATGGATGATTTCTGGGAAGTGTTCCATTGCCTCAATCCACTGATGGGCTTTATCTCCAAGATGGACATTGGCGTGCCGGATGGAGATACCCATATGCCGCTGGTGGGCACAGTGGATGCCGACCCCAGCCAGCCGGGCTACCAAGTCGGGCTGCCAGGCAGACCGTTTACCAACGCTATGGATTTGATTAATTACTTCCGCGATAAAGTCCGCATTTATGAGGACGTCAAGGACCGTGAGCGATTTGAAGCGGTAGGCCGCATTGTCGGGCCGCATTGTTTCGGCTGCTTAAACAACGACCCGGATGATGACGGCCTGCCGAATTTCCAGGAATACACTCATTACCGCAATGCCCATATACATACCTGTCCCGTACCCTTGTGGCGGACAAACCCATATGAGACAAACAGTATTTATCGTTTCATCCGTAACAATTATGCGTCGGAAGTTTTGAAGTTAGGTGAAGAAGGTAGAGATGGTTTCGCTATCTTTGGTTTCGGCGGCATCACGTATAGCATGACCCGCGGTTCCTTGCCGTTCCGCTGGGCGGCAATGACGGAAGGATTTGACACCGACAATGACATGATCGGCGATTATCAGGAAGTCACCGGTTATCGCACCAACGGCACGGTTGCGGCTACCGATCCGTTGGACGACCAGAATCCGGTGCGCAACCGGGTGCTGCATCTGGACGGCACGAATTCCTGGTGCCGCTCGTATTGCTGGTCGCACTATGGCGATTTCGCGACATTTTCCGTGGAAGCCTGGGCGCGGCCTGCGCGGTTGACTTCGCCGAAAGATCAAGTCATTGTAGAAAAAGCTTCGAGATATACTGTGGAAACTACAAACGGCTGGCGAGTGATTTCGCTGGCCAATTTCCAGCTGGGCATCGGCGCCGACGGCGCGCCGTATATCCTGTTCCACGGGATCAGCGGCCATACGACGCAAAGGGCTTCGGCCGCCTCGTTGGCGGGCCAGTTGCGCACGAATGAGTGGATACATCTGGCCGGTGTGTTTGACGGCTCTAACCTGACCCTATATGTCAATGGCGACGCGGCGGTTACGCATCACACCACCGATGTGCCGGCGCGCGGTCTTCAAGGTCATTACCCCATCCACCATCCGAATTGCAATCTGAGCGTCGGCGCCCGTGAGTTGGATTGCGGCTGGCATTTCCCGGGTAAGGGTGAAAAATTCTTCCAAGGTTGCATTGATGAAGTGCGCGTCTGGGATCGCGTGTTGACGCAGTCGGAAATCCGCCTGCGCAAGGACCGTGAGCTGACGCCCGAAGAG
>JAAYQH010000051.1 GCA_012519365.1 Planctomycetota bacterium
CCACCGCGAGGCGCGGATCGGGCATACCAAAAAGACGCTCGCCGAGCTTCAACGATTAAACATAAATGTAAAACAATTGAGGTCATGTGTGCCTCATGATCCGTAACTATTTGCGCTGTAGTACTACAAAAGGAAGGAAAATGAGTGAGACATTCTGGAATTTTCTGGATTTGGGAGTTGTCGTCTTTGTTTACGTCATTATCTACTTGCATAAACGCCGCTGCCGAAAGAGAAACATTGCCTTCACGAAACCATTTGCGGGAATGGAAAAGTACGAGAAACGCATTTCAAAGGCAATGGATTATTTTCTGATCACCATCATTCTGTTGGCCGTTGTTGTATGGGTCCCAATTATTTTCAGGATGTTTTGGATTTGGGATCCGGATCCTGTGGTGCAACACTGTCTCCTGCAACATCAATTACCCCTCGGTTTTCTGATGCTCTCTTTCCTGTCATGGCTTACGACCCTGTTGTTCGGCTTGCTTTCACCATTTCATACCAATATCACGATAAAAAACGACTTGTTCTTCTGGTAATGATTTCTGTTCCATTTTGTTTTTTCCTGTTCTATTTTGTCTCAGCGGAATTGGCGATAAACAGGGCTCACATTAAACCCTTTGTCATCTTTACCATCCCTGTTTTGCTGATTTATTTGCCGCCGATTGCCGGGGGGAAATCGTTTACCGAATTCTACCCCCTGTTGGCAAACAAAATCCTATCATTTCCCAAGACATCACCGAATACCGAGACCCAAACCGAATAGCCATATCTTGCGGAGCATTTGGGGCAGCGAGGCCGCCGAGCCGGACACTTTTTCCAAAGCGGAATTGCGAATAAAATCGGCCAATCCGGCAAATCCCAGAATGGCTGATGCTATACAAATGTTCAAGTTTTTTTATTTTTCATGGGCGATCAGATCCTCATACGTCTGGCGTTTTCGGATGAGGGTAAAGGTATCGCCATCGACCAGCACTTCAGGCGGCAGCGGACGGGCATTGTAGGTGCTTGCCATCGTATAGCCATACGCCCCCGCGGTAAAAATCGCCAGCAAATCGCCCCGTCTTACCGGCGGCAGCAGGCGGTCTTTGGCAAAAAAGTCCGTCCCCTCACAGATCGGCCCGACCACATCAACTCTTTCCAGCCCTTCCGCCGCGTAGTCTTTGCTGCGCTTTTGCGGCACGAAACGCTGCTCGACGGCCGTCGGCCAGATAAAATGAAACGCCTCGTACAAACACGGCCGAATCAGATCGTTCATCCCCGCATCGACGATAACAAATCGCTTGCGGCCGCCCTGTTTGATATAGAGCGTCCGCGTCAGCAAAATCCCTGCATTGGCCACGATGCTTTTGCCCGGCTCAAGAATGAGTCTCAGCCCTTTATCCTTCAGCAGGGGTACAAGACCCGAGGCGTAATCGGCCGCCGAGGGCACACTGTCGGTCTCGTAGTCGGCCCCATAGCCGCCGCCCAGATCCAGCGCCTCGATACGATGCCCTTTGTCCCGCAGACTGTCAATCAGCGGTAAAATCTTGCGAACACCGTTGACATATGGATCGATGGTCTTACCGCCCGAGCCAAGATGGATATGAATCGCGCACAAATCCACCACGCCGTTGCTGCCGTATTGGGCAAACACCCGCTGGGCACGCTCAATATCGACGCCGAATTTGGTTTCCTTGACGCCGGTGGTAATGTGCTTGTGGGTATCATAGACGATATCCGGATTGACGCGAAGGGCCGCCTTGGCGGTCTTGCCGGCCTGTTTAGCAAGCCCAATCAAAGTCTCAAGTTCCGCTTCCGACTCGATGTTAAAATACGCGATGCCCGCCTCAAGGGCTTCTTTGATTTCTCGGTCGGTCTTGCCCACGCCGGCATAAACAATTTTGGACGGATCGCCGCCGGCCTGCATCACGCGATACAACTCCCCGCCGCTGACAATATCAAAACCACTGCCCGCCTCGGCCAGCAGCCGCAGAATATGAATATTCCCGCACGCCTTGACCGAGTAGCAAATCAGGGTATCCAGCTGAGCATATGCGGCCTGAATCTTTTTGAAATGGTCCAGAATCGTCGCCTTGCTGTACACATACACCGGCGTGCCGACCTGTTGGGCAATCGTGTCCACATCGACATTTTCTGCAAACAAAAGACCCTTTTTGTATTGAAATAAATCCATAACTTAATCCTTTTCACTTGCTTTTGACTTTGCTATTTTGCTATCTTAAGGTAAGGTATCGAAACTTTTGTACCGCCTTTACTATAGCGAGAATCGGCAAAAAATCAAACAGGCTCTGCCTGACTCACTAATCGCATCCCGAATCTCTAATAAAGGACAAGACAATGAACACACACAACGCCACACAGACGGGCCAAACCACCCGTCGCCAATTCCTCAAACACGCCTCCACCATCGCCGCCTTTACGCTGATTCCGCGACACGTCCTGGGCAATGGACAAACCCCGCCCAGCGAAAAACTCGACATCGCCTGCGTCGGCGTCGGCGGCAAAGGCTTTTCCGACGCCCAAAGCGTCAGCGAACACAACATCGTTGCCCTGTGCGATGTGGACGACCGCTTGGCAGCCCGCGCCTTTGGGGAATTCCCCAACGCCAAACGCTACCGTGACTGGCGGG
>JAAYQH010000052.1 GCA_012519365.1 Planctomycetota bacterium
TCTCTTTCCAGCGATACATATTTTCCAGTCCATCGCCATGGGCCACGCAGCCGCCTGGAAATCGTATAAAGGACGGTTTCAGATCTGCCAGTGTCTGCGCCAAATCAGGACGCAGGCCGTTGGGGCGATTCTTGAAGGTCTTTTGGGGAAACAAAGAAATCATATCCAGCCCTGCGATTCCTACCCCTTCAACCAGCACTACCAACCGTGCGTTTGTCGCATCGGCCCCGGCCTGGATAACCGCGGTGTGCTTTGTCCATTCGTCCTTGAGTCCCATCATCCGGGCCTGTCCCAATACCTCGCCCTCGGCAGTTTCAACGCGAACAAGCAGGCTCTTCGGACTGCCGGAAAATACACGGGCAAACAGCGAAACATCATAGCGGTCGCCACCCTTGACGACGATGCCGCTGAATCCCTCATTGCTCAGCCCGTTGCGTTCGCCGGCCGTATGCACCGCCACCACCGCATAATGCGGATTATTCGCGTTCAGCGGTTTTTCCGTCTCAATGGTTACCAAAACCTGCCCCGGCCGGCTTTCGAGCACCGACCAATAGGACAGCGAATGCCAGTTTCTGTTATCGCCCCGGCTGTATTCAAACGAGCGATTTTGCACCAATTCTGCATACAAACCGCCGTCGGCAGCGTAGTTGATATCTTCGAAAAAAATCCCAAACATATCCGCGCTAATCGGCTTGGGCTGCTCGGCCTGAACAGTTATGTTTATCCTTGGCGCCGCCATTCCAGCGGCCATAAAACATGTTATCAATGCCGCCCCAGCGATCATCCTTGTCTGCCATTGCCTCTTCATCATTTGCTTATCCTCTGTTTACGTTAACGATTTTTAGTCTCGATACAGATTTCTCTTTTATTCCATCGCCAGCCAGTTTTCAATCAAAAATATAAAGTCCGATATATCGACCATACCGTCTCTTTCGGGCGGGGCGATGTCGGCAGAAGGCACCGCCGGTGCACTTAGCCACTGGGCTGCCAGCGTCGCAAAGTCGGCCAAATTCACCTGTCCGTCTTGTGTGATGTCGGCGGGGTTGTATTGACGAACAAACTCCATAAAGTTCAGTGCGGCCGTGGAGGTGTTCAGAGTAAACCGCAGAATTTGACCGGGCCCGCCAGTCAGATATATGTCGGGCACTTCTGTGCTTGCCCAAGTGGTCCATCCGCCCGTGGTCGGCAGCGTTACCGTTGCTGCTGTCTGGCCGTTTAGCGAAAGGATGCCTTGCTGGGGCCCATACATGCCGGCACTGCGGATAATGAGGGTATAGGTGCCGGCTTGAATGTCACAGGTGTACTCGAGCCATTCGCCGGCGTCGGCATACACGGCATACGCCGCCCCGCCGTCATTGACTGCCATAATGTCCACCGGTTCATCGGGGCGGTATTGCCGATAGCCGTTGGTATCGGTGCGGTCGTAAAAGGAAATGAACTGGCCGCCGATGTCGTAATCCTCAAATTCAATCCGGCCGGGGATCTTGGCGGGAACGCCGCCCCACGGTCGGGATTGAGTGATTTCGAATCGAATCCGATCTATCTGTGATGCTGAGAGCGCATAATTGTAAATGCGAAATTCATCAATGCATCCATTGAACAATGGATCGGCCGACCATTGACTATCGCCAATGTAATTAAGCGTAGGGCAGAAATCAGAGGGGTTGATCGTAACAGCCGTATTTGTGTCGGCAACAGTGCCGTTAACATACAGGGTTGCTGTATTGCCGGCAAGTGTCACCGCCACATGGACCCATTCATTTTCCGCAAGTTGAGAAGTTTCGACGATCTGCTCGGGGCCGCTGTTTTTGATTGCAAATCGAAGTGTATTGCCTCCGCCGCTTTTAGGCGTCAAAAAAAAATACTGGGAGGTATTATTCCCAAAATCAAAGATTCGCTGCCAATCGCCGCCGCCGTTCCAGTAAACCCAGGCGGCAACAGTAATATCATCATAATCCGCTATCCCCTTCGGCAGCATCACAAGATCATCCACGCCATCCAGGATGATCGCCGGGCCGGAATAACCTGCCCTGTAAGAAGGTGCACCCATTGCAGCGGCATGGTAGCCAAAGCCGGAACTATCCGTCAGATCACCATCGAACTTGTAGTAAGCGGTGAGGATGGGACTTGACGGTTGAGTCGTTGCGGAAACCTCGTCGGAATCGGCGCTGTGCCCTGCGTTGTTCAGTGAGCTGACAACATAGTAGTAGGTGGTCCCACCCCCCAAGTCGATGTCGGTATAACTTGCGTCCATCGTATGGTCCACGACAACATAGGGACCTCCTGAAGCGGCAGCGCGCTTAATGGTATAGCAGGTTGCGCTGGGAACCCCCTCCCATGTAAGATGGACCTTATACCCTTCAAGCACACGGGCATTCACGCCGGCAGGTGCCGTTGGAATGCTCAAGCCGCTCACAGTGCCGAAAAACTGAACTTCAGCCGTATTGCAGTAGCCCCCTGAAGGTCCCAAGTAACGCACGTACCGAAATGCAGCAGGATTACTGACATTCTGCGAGGTCAGCACACCATACGCCGGCGCCTTGCTGATGGTGTACAATGTCGTCACACCACTGCTAAAGTCTGCCGTGTTGGAACCCTGAAACTTCCCCCCCACCATCCGATTGGCAAAGCCAGGACGCGGACAGTACTTTACCTGCGTAATCACCGTGCTAACGCCCTGCCCCAGATCCAAACCGGCCCAGGAAACACTTTCCGGCCCATCAAAGAAATTCTTCAGCGAACCATCGAAAACACAAATCTTTTCGGCGAGGAAACCGCCATATGATCCGTCAGTACCAATAAGGATTCCCTGGAGTCGGCCGTCAGCCGTGGCGGCAACCTCAACGCTGTTGGCGCTCTCGCCGTCGGGATGATTGGCCGAAACGACATAGTAATAGGTCGTATTCACCGTCAATCCGGAATCAATATAAAAGAGGTTTTCAGGACCTACTATCGCAAGAGTTGTATAAGGCCCACCGCTGGTAACAGAACGTTTGACATTGTAACTTTGGGCATAGGCTGAGCCGGCCCAGGACAGAGTGATCTGTCGTCCCTCGACAAAGGGTCGCAGCACACTGGGCACGGCGCCCGAGGCAATGGGATCGCGGCTGTGCGTGAGTGTGGTAAAGCCCAGACCGTCGAATCCGCCGCTGGTTGTGCCATAATTGATACCGCCGCCTTCGGGGCGAACCATTTCCGCATATTTTCCGGTCCAGGGTGCCGCCATCCCCATTCGGTTGACGTAGTGGTTGTAGATCATATCCCAGCCGGGCCGGATTTGGCCGCGGCCGCCGGGGGCAACGGCCGTTTGGGCAAAACGATAGGGTTCCGGCCATGTGGCATAATCACAGGTCATGTAGGTCACGAACGGAACCTCATGCCAGGTATTATATTTGGAGATGTACTCAACACCGGCCAGGACACGGTTGTTCATGACACCATACAAATCAATGCCCTGGTTCCAGGCGATTTCGCAGAACACGCCTATCAACTGGGGCCCTATCAGACAGTGCCCCTGATCGCGGCCGCTTTCCTGCCATTGCCCCAGACCATCGGGATGAACGTAGTACACCGCGTTTTCGATCGCCCCGGTGTGGACGCCGTTAAAGAAATGATTCAAGGCCTCATCAAAAATCGCCTGGTTGTCGCACAAAACCCCAATGGCCAGCATCGACGCCATGTTCGCCAGAGTCCAGTTTGCCCAGTAATGGCTCTCGCATCTTCCGTATAGATTATTGAGAAACCAAGAGTTGCCA
>JAAYQH010000053.1 GCA_012519365.1 Planctomycetota bacterium
AAACGACATTATATTTCTATAACTTATTGTATAGCAAGATGTAATACAAGTCAAGCCTCGGCAGGGACAGATACCAGCAGAAATCTACACGGTTACGGTTAAGTACTCGCAGTCGCGGTTGAACTGCATCACGCCTTCGAAGGCAGCAGGAATGAGCAGGGTTTGTCCGGCTGAAAAAACGACCGGCTCAGCGGTCTGGGCCACAATCGTGCCGCCGCCGGTCAACACAATCAATACCCGCATCGTGCCGGCTTTGAGCAGGACTTCGCAGCCGGGCGTTTGGTGGCCTTTGTCCACCTTAAATTCCGCAGTGTCCACGAGTCGGCCGATGGTGGTCGGCGGAGGCGGCGACGCATCAAAATGAATGCACTCAAGGGCTTGTTCAATATGCAATTGCCGTGGGCGGCCGATTGTTTTGTCAATACGATTCCAGTCAAAGACACGATAGGTTGTATCCGAAGGCTCCTGAATCTCGGCGATGACCAGGCCCGCCCCGATGGCATGGCACATCCCGGCCGGCAGGAAATGGCACTGGCCGACTTCAACCGGTACGCGATTGAGCAACTCGGCGCAGGTGCCGCTGCGGACCGCCTCGGCGAACATCTGCCGTGTTGTGCCGGGTTTGAGTCCCTTGTAAATGACCGCGCCGGGGCGGGCGTCCACAATATACCAGCATTCGGTTTTCGGTTGTCCCCCGCCCATTTTGCGACAGGCCTCAGCATCGGGATGCACCTGCACACTCAGTACATCCTCGGCGTCCAGCAGCTTGATCAACAGCGGAAACGGGCCGGTAAAGTTCGGTATGCCGACTATCGCCGGGCCGTGCTGACGGAGAATGTCGCCCAGTGTCTGGCCGGCCAGCGGCCCATTGGCCACAACGGATTGACCGTTGGGCAAATCCGCCAGTTCCCAGCTCTCGCCGATAGTGGCGCCTGGCGGCAACGGTTTGCCGAACAACTCGGCAAGTCGTCGTCCGCCCCAGATTCGCTCCTGGAAGATGGGTTCAAATGTCATCGGATAATAAG
The DNA here is from genome assembly GCA_012519365.1 of Planctomycetota bacterium. Classification (GTDB taxonomy): domain Bacteria; phylum Planctomycetota; class Phycisphaerae; order Sedimentisphaerales; family Anaerohalosphaeraceae; genus T3Sed10-213. The sequence goes on from JAAYQH010000053.1 coordinate 1,026, forward strand.
ATCTCTGTATCATAGGCAAAGATAATACAGAACAAAGGCCGGTATGTCTTGAAAAAAATAAACATTTTGCCCCCCAGGCAGGGGCATCGCAAGGCCGAAGTTGCAACTTGTCCCGACATGGCCGCAACTAACACTGTACCCCAAGGGTTGCCTTAGGCTGTGGTCTATTGTTCGGCAGGGATTGAACGGTATTGCAATGGGATAGCTGTACGAAAAGGTTGATAAAAAGCTGTCGGCCGGGTTTAATGGCATAGCGTAAAAATTTTGCCGCTCAATCGCGACAAGTGGAGACCGTCAATGGCCGAAAACCGTGAAAGCCAACAGCAAAAAGCCCGTTATCAGTTTCAATCCATGCTGGACGATTGCCGGATTCAATCGCCGCGCGGCCTGCGGCTGCTGGAACTGGGGTTCAAACGAGGTGATTTTTTGCGGGTCTGTCAGGAGGCCGGCCTCGAGGCGGCAGGGCTCGAGGTGGAGCCGGGCTATTACAAACAGCTCAAGCAGGACTGTCCCGACTTGAATTTGATTCTGTACGACGGGCAGGCTGTTCCTTTGCCGGACGAGTCGTTTGATCTGATCGTGTCGTTTCAGGTGCTTGAACACGTCGGCTCGCTTGAAACAACGATCGACGAATGTGTTCGTCTGCTCAGGCCCGGCGGCCTGATGTACCACGTCTTTCCCAATTATCACTCGTTTTACGAGGGGCATTACCGGGTTTTTTGGTGGCCGTTTCTCAGCCGTGCCGGCGGCCGGGGGTATCTGAAACTGCTGGGCAAAT
>JAAYQH010000054.1 GCA_012519365.1 Planctomycetota bacterium
ACTCGCTGGCCAGATCTTCGAGTTTCTCAAGCCGCTTGATGTAGCGTTCGAGCGTTTCGCGACGGGCGCCGGGGCGTGAGGCACTGATGGCATCGGCCGCGGCGACCAGCGGCGTATACGGGTTGTCGGCGGGGATATCGCCATGGTGGGCTTCGACGGCGTTGAGAATAATCGGCGACTCCTTGAACCGACGGAGGAAATTGGCCCCGATGTTGGGGTGGCCGCCTTCGATCTCGCGGTCCATGGCCTTGCCGATATCGTGCAGCAGGCCGGCACGTTTGGCGATGGAGCTGTCCAGCCCCAGTTCGTCGGCCATGACCTGCGCCAAAAATGCCACTTCAACACTGTGCCGAAGGACATTCTGGCCGTAACTGGTGCGATAGTGCAGGGCGCCCAGCATGCCGATGATCTTGTTATTCAGGCCGCGGACGTCCACCTCTTCAGCGGCTTCCTTGCCCAGTTGGATAACACGACTATGTACATCTTTTTTAGTCTGATTGACCACTTCTTCAATGCGTGAAGGATGGATACGGCCGTCCTGGATGAGCCGTTCCATACTCAGCCGGGCCACTTCCCGACGAATCGGATTAAAGCCGCTGACAACAATTACGCCGGGGGTGTCATCGACAATGACATCCACGCCGGTGGCTTTTTCAAAGGCGCGGATGTTGCGGCCTTCTCGGCCTATAATACGACCTTTCATATCGTCATTTGGGATGTCAACCATTGACACGCTGACTTCGCAGGTCTGCTCTGCAGCGTATCGCTGGATGGCCAGATTGATAATTTCCCGAGCCTTTTCCTCGGCTTGTTCTTCGGTTTGAGCGATTTTTCGCTGGATGAGCTGGCTCATTTCGCGTTCGCATTCATCTTCCAGCCGTTCAAGCAACAATTCGCGGGCCTGCTCTACCGTCAGCGAGGTGATTTTAAGAAGCTGGTTTTTCTGTTGGGTGATCAGTGCATTGAGTTCGCGGCTTTTGTCTTGGCAACTTTGAAGTTGACGGGAAAGATCCTTTTCATTTTCAGTGAGTTTTCGTTCTCTTTGGGTAAGCTGTTCCTGAGCCCGTTCGAGGGCATCTTCGCGTTTGGAGAGCTGCAATTCTTGATTTTGCAACTCTCTTTCTTTGGCTGCAGATTCGGCGGCGAACTGTTCGCGTTTTTTCATCATCTCGGCCGCGGCGTCGAGCTTGGCCTCTTTGATGATGGTCTCAGCCTGTTTTCGGGCTGTTTCGATGCGGGCGTTCAACTCTTCTTCGAGGGCTTTGGCACGTGTTTTGATGATGATTTGCTGGATAACCACGGCCAGAATCCCGCCGACAAGCAGGCCGAGGAAAACCCATAACACAACCATTTGCCCACTTGATTGAGCAATAATGTCCATTTCTTTCTAACCTTCCCTTCTTGGTTAAATTGGATAGAGTAATATTATTTACCAAAGCAGGGAAGCGCTGTGTGCACGCAGAAGTCAAGAAATGGAGGAACAATGGGTTATATAGGGCAATTCCGTACACCGTCTGTTCAAGCGGCGTTCCGATTCAAGAAGCCGTCTTGTAACCTTCTATTTTTAATATGGTTACATTGATTTTGAATCATCGCTTAACACAGCGGCAACGGACCTGCTTTTGACACCATTTGTTTTTTTTCATACGATTGAAACTGCCTATGATCCCATCATTCACTTGGTCATCTTCATCGCTCCGGTCGATTTATGGACTTGGTGGATATTTTTTGTCGTAGCCACCTCTCGCCCCA
>JAAYQH010000055.1 GCA_012519365.1 Planctomycetota bacterium
AGCGATCAGCGCTGGAAGAACCTGCGGCGGCTGCGGTATGTCGATTACATGGAGGCCGATGATTTTTCGGACATGGTCGCCGATGCCTCGCTCGAATGGGACATTGAGGCGATTATCCACATGGGGGCTTGCTCGGATACCACCGAAACGGACTGCTCGTATCTGGTGAAAAACAATTTTGAATTTTCCAAACTGCTGGCCGGATGGGCGATGGAACTGGAGGCCCGCTTTATCTATGCCTCCAGCGCCGCGACCTACGGCGACGGTTCACAGGGCTTTGCCGATGAGGAATCCCAAATCCAGAACCTGATCCCGCTGAATATGTACGGCTACAGCAAACAGATGTTTGATCTGTGGTGTTTGCGCAAGGGGCTGCTGGATCGTTTTGTAGGGTTGAAGTATTTCAATGTCTTCGGGCCGAACGAGTACCACAAAGGCGCGATGCGAAGTTTTGTGCTCAAGGCGTACGAACAGATCAACGCCGAGGGCCGGGTGCGTCTGTTCAAGTCGCATCGTCCCGATTACGGGCACGGCCAACAGCTCCGTGATTTTATTTATGTCAAAGACGCCGTGGAGATGACGCTGTTTTTCCTTGAGCATCCCGACCTGGGCGGGCTGTATAATATTGGCACGGGCATCGCGCGGTCGTGGAATGACCTGGCCGGGGCAGTCTTTGCTGCAATGGGCAAAGAACCGGCCATTGAGTACATCGATATGCCCGAGGCGCTTCGCGACAAATATCAATACTTTACCCAGGCCGATATTCGCAAACTTCGGGATGCCGGCTATACCGCACCCACGATGCCGCTGGAAGAGGCCGTGGCCGATTATGTCCAAAACTACCTGATGGAAGACGAGTATCTGGCCGGTTAACGGCAGAGGGACAAAACAATGGCTGCTGAAGAACACAAAGATTTTATGCAGCTGCTGCGGCAGCGGCGAAGCATTCGGCGATTTGAGCCCCGACCGATAGAGCCGGACAAAGTGACCGTCCTCAAAGAAGCCGTGCTGCGCAGTCCTTCTTCGCGGAACCTGTGCCCGTGGGCGTTTGTGTTTGTGGATGATAAAAACGTGCTGGCGGCCTTATCCGAGGCCAAGCCCCACGGCGCGACGTTCTTGAAAGAGGCAGCGCTGGGCATTGTCGTCTGCGGCGATGAATCGGTCTCTGATGTCTGGATTGAAGACTGCTCGATCGCCTCGTTCGTGGCACAGTGTGCCGCTTTGTCGCTTGGGCTGGGAAGCTGCTGGATACAAATCCGCCGTCGTCAGCGCTCCGATGGCACACCCAGCGAAGTGTATATCCGCGACGTGCTCGGGCTGCCGGAAAATTGGCACGTCGAATCCATTATCGCCGTTGGCTATCCGGCCGAACAGCCCAAGCCGATACCGCAGGACCACTTGAAAAATGAACACGTGTATGATAACCACTGGGGGCATGCCCACACACGGAGAGAACGATAATGAAACAGGCATTTCAATGGACTCTGGTATTTCTGACCATCACAGTAACAGGATGTAAAACCATGCACACCCCGGAAACAGCCCAACTGACACCGGCCACCTTCAATACAACGTTGTGTCGTGAGGTGAGTCTGGATTATTTGCTGTATTTGCCGGCGGCGTACAACGACAGCGAACAGGACTGGCCGCTGGTGCTGTTTTTGCACGGGGCCGGCGAGCGCGGCAGTGATCTGGAAAAGCTCAAACTTCACGGCCCGCCCAAACTGATCGCGGAGGGCAAACAGTTTCCGTTTATTCTTGCCGCACCGCAATGTCCGCAAGACGGGTGGTGGACGGCCAAAGCAGAGGATTTGGCGGCACTGGTCGATTTCCTCATTCAAACCTATCGCGTGGACGCCTCGCGGGTGTACGTCACAGGGTTGAGCATGGGCGGCTTTGGCACGTGGAGTCTGATTACGCAATATCCCGATAAGTTTGCCGCGGCTGTGCCTATCTGCGGCGGCGGCGACGATGTGATGGCGCGCTTCCGGCTGCGCTCGATGCCGGTCTGGGTTTTTCACGGTGCCAAAGACCCGCTCGTTCCGCTGCAAAAATCCGAGGTGATGGTCAACGCCCTGCGTCAGGCCGGCAATCCCAATGTCAAGTTCACCGTCTATCCCGATGCCGGGCACGATTCCTGGACCGAAACCTATAACAACCCCGAGGTGTACCAGTGGCTGCTGAGCCACCAACGAACACCGTCGCAATAAGCACTCGACCGCCGGGGCCAATGCTGCTTAAGCGTGAATGCAGACACTGACAGCCAATTTGTACAATGCGCGTCAGCCGCGAGATGCGCCTAAACTGAAACTCTGGCGGTATGCCGGTTTGATGCTGACGTATCGGTGCACTGCAGCTTGTCGGTTTTGTTATTACTACTGCAAACCGCAAGCCGAAGGGCTTATGCCGACCGACATGGCGATTCAGGCGTGGGCAGCCCTGCGGCGGCTGGCCGGCCAGACAGCCAAGGTTCACTTAACCGGCGGCGAGCCATTCCTGGTCTTTGAGCGTCTGCTGGACATCTGCCGACAGGCCCAGCGCCTTGGGCTGGGCGGGGCCGATTACGTGGAAACCAACGCCGGCTGGGTGGACGACTCCACCGAGGCCCGTCACCGCCTTCGGGCACTAGATGAGACGGGGCTTAAACAACTTAGAATCAGTTGGGATATCTTTCATGCTGAATTTGTCCCCGCTGAAAAAGTGCATCTGTTGGTTCGGCTGGCTGAAGAAGAACTCGGCCCGGATCGCGTGTTGATTCGCTGGCGGCAGGAGTTGGACCGGCTGGATAACGTCGCGGCGATGGAGCCTGCCGAACGACGGGCAGCGATGAAAACGGCGATGGTACAGGAAGGCGGGCGGTTTACCGGACGAGCAGCCGAGACGCTGGGCCCGTTGTGTGCCGAGGAGCCGCTTGAAAAGGTAATCGGCAAAGACTGCAAACACGCGGTTCTTGGCGCTAAAGGCGTCCATATCGACCCTTATGGCAATGTTTTCAACGGTCAATGCAGTGGAATGGCGGTGGGCAATATCCGTACAGCGGTTCTTGATGAGCTTTGGCGGGGCTTTGACCCCGCAGCGGTGGACTTTTGGAACACCCTTTACACCCGCGGCCCCGGCGGTTTTCTGGATGAGGCGGTCGCCCTTGGCTATGAGCCGCAAGCCCAATATGCCTCAAAATGTCATCTTTGTGCCGACATTCGCCGATTTTTTTTTGACAAAAGCCACTATTTACCGATAATTTGTCCTAATGAATGTTACGGCAGGCAGGGCGTCTGAGCATATCGGCTTTCACGCATCGGGTTTCAGACGCTTTTTTGATACCCCATCTACATTTATGACAAAGGTAACACATTTTGGCCAACAGCGATACGACCAGCTTTGATACGCTTTTAGGGCGGATGGCGGTTGAGCAACGGCTTTGTACTGAAGACGAACTCCGCCAGTGCATCAAAGAAACCAAACAAAAAGCCGCCGAAAATCCGGTTACACTGGAGCAGGTTTTGCTCCAAAAGGGGTATATCACACCCAATCAGCTCAATCGCCTTAAGGCTAACATCAAAGAAAGCCGTGACACCGCCGGTCAGATTCCCGGCTACAAGATTTTGGGCAAACTCGGCTCCGGCGCAATGGCGGTGGTCTATAAGGCCAAACAACTTTCCCTGGACCGAACGGTGGCCATCAAGGTGCTGCCCAAGAAATTCGTTCAGAAGCCCGACTATGTCGAACGGTTTTATAAGGAAGGGCGTCTGGCGGCCAAATTGAACCATAACAATATCGTCCAGGCCATCGACGTCGGCGAGGTGGGGGGGTTGTATTATTTTGTGATGGAGTATGTCGAAGGGAAAACCTTGTACGATGATTTGTCCAAGGGGAAAATCTTTGACGAAGCCGAGGCCATCGACATCGTCATTCAGGTGGCCAAGGCCCTGGCCCACGCTCACGCTCAGGGGTTGATTCACCGCGATGTCAAGCCCGAAAATATTATGATCAATAAAGACGGGGTCGTAAAGCTGGCCGATATGGGGCTGGCCCGCGAAACGTCGGACATCAAGGCGGCCAAACACGAACAGGGCAAAGCCTTCGGCACGCCGTATTATATCGCCCCCGAACAGGTCCGCGGCGAAGTGGACATCGACGGACGGGCGGACATCTACTCGCTGGGCGCAACGTTGTATCATATGATTACCGGCCGTGTCCCGTTTGAAGGCAGCACACCCTCGGAAGTCATGCGAAAGCACCTCAAAGAGCCGCTGATTCCGCCGGATCATATCAACACCGCCTTGTCCACGGGGATTTCCGAGGTCGTCGAAGTGATGATGGCCAAAGATCGTAATGAACGCTACAGCTCCATGGAAGAGGTCATTATCGATCTGGAGGCGGTACGCAATGGTAAACCGCCGTTGCTGGCACGCCAAAAATTCAATGTCGAAGCCCTGCGCGAACTGGAAGAAGGCGAACCTATCGAGATTTCCGAAACCGGCGTCAAGATGTATCCCGAGGACGTCGTGGCCAAATACCGCATCGCTGTTATTATCCTTGGCGCCCTGGTGGGCGTTCTGCTGCTGATTATCCTCTTTATGGCGATGTCCTGAGCGACCGCCGCCGGCCTGTTCTTATTGATCTTTTTCTTGGGTTTTTGTTTGGCGATCGATGTATCGCGTATAGCGCCAGTCCATCGACCCCAGCGTCCGGTCGATCAAGTCATAGAGGTCGGGGTCGTATTCTCTCAGTTTCTCACGGGTGTTGACGTGGTTGTGGACGCCGTCGGGACCTTGTCGTCTGCTCTTTTGGTTGCAGTCAAAATAGCTCTGTACGCCCTCGGCCCAGTACTCGGCCGCATTCGTGCCGGCGTAAGTTCTTTCCCACAGTCCTTTGGCTCTGGCTTGGCGGTACAGGCGATCCAGCGTCTGCTGAAACTCAGGCTCAAGCCGTCGCACGTTTGAATGGATGCTATGGGCAAACTCATGGATAAAAATGTTTTCGCCCCGGTA
>JAAYQH010000056.1 GCA_012519365.1 Planctomycetota bacterium
CGGTGTGGGCTTGTCCTTTTTGCGTCAGGCGCTGGGCCAATAGCAGGTAGTTCGCTCCGGCCTGTGCCTGGGGGTAGCCGGCGGTGCCGGTGATTTGTTCAAAAAGGGTCGGGCCGATCGGCTCGCAGCCGAGGTTGGCCAGGGCCCACAGGGCGCTTTGCCGGATGGCAGGGTCGGGGTGTTGGGCGTGCCGGGCGATGAGGTCGGTGGCCTTTTCAGCGCGGAGGGTGCCGAGGGCGATGATGACAGCGGCTTTGTCGGCGGCATGGGAGTGGGCAAGGGCGCTGGTCAGGGCATCCGCGGCAGGGGAGGGGATAGATTCCTCGGCTTCGCCTCGGAATGACGGTTGGGCTTGGCGTTGGGATGACGGTTGGGCTTGGCCTTGGAATGTCGACGGAATGGGGCTGGCGAGGGTGGTCAAGGCTCTGGCGGCTGGGCCGCACAGGTATTCGTCGTTCAAAAAAGGCGACAAGACCTTAACGCTGCGGTCGTCGCCGGCCCATTGGAGCAGTTCGATCAAAAAGGTCTGGGTTTGCTTATTGGAGCTACTGTTCAGGGCGTCGGCAATAGCCTGAATAAACAAGGTGCGCTGGGGCGTGCGGTCGTTGCAGGCGACATAGACCGCCAGGCTTTGCAGCAGGGTACGTTGCCGTGCGTCGTTTTCGGTCTGGTCGAGCATGCGACACAACGACAGGATTGCGTCGGGGCCTTGCTGAAGGATGGCCGCACAGTGGGCGTGTTCCTGCTGGAATGTCTGGGGCGGCTGGGCAGCAAGGATGTGTTCAAGGGGTTGTGTAGTCGGTGTGTCGTCGGCGATTGCCAAACCGTTGAGGCCTGCGATCAGGCTAAGCAGTATCGCGAGTATGGGCAGTTTTGTCATTGTGTTCTCCATTACAGTCTCCAGGGGCTTCGCATGGGCTGATAGATCAGGCGATTGGCCTGGGGGTCGTTGATAAATTCCTGCTTGTCGGGGTCAAACCTTAACGGGCGCTGAAGGCGCAGGGCGATCTTGCCGAGGTTGACGAGGGTGCAGCTGCGATGGCCGTTTTGTTCGTTCAGGGCGAAGGGTTTTCGCTGACGGACGGCTTGGGCAAAATCGGTCAACTGGGGCTCGGGGTCGGGCAATTGTGCCAGTTTGGCCTCGAGATTGGGGATGTCTGAACGAAAACCGCGATAGAGTTTGCCTTCGGGGCCTTCGAGGTAAGGGGCATTGATGTCCTTATTTTCGCCGTCGAGGATGATTTCGCAGCCGTCGTCGTATTTCATCCAGATACGTCGCCAGGTGCCGACAGCGTCGGGGTGCTGAGGCGGGGCGTCGGCTTCGATATAGACAGGGCTGGTGTGGTCTTTGTCGAGAAGGTACTGCACCGGATCGAGATAGTGCTGTCCCATATCGCCCAGGCCGCCGCCGTCATAGTCCCAATAGCCTCGGAACGTGCCGTGGACCCGATGGGGGTGGTAGGGCTTAAAGGGGGCCGGGCCGAGCCAGAAGTCGTAATCCAGTTCGTCGGGGACGGGCATTTCGGGGAGGTTGGTCTTGCCGGACCATACAAATTTCCAGTCAAACCCGGTCGCGGCGTTGACGGTGACCTTCAGGGGCCAGCCGAGCATGCCGCTTTGAACCAGTTTTTTGATGGGTTTAACGGTCGGGCCGAAGCCGTAAAAGTTGCTTTGGAAGCGAAACCAGGTGTTCAGGCGAAAGATTCGTCCGTGGCGTCGCACGGCGTTGACAACCTGAATCCCCTCACCGATGGTGCGGGTCATGGGTTTTTCGCACCAGATGTCCTTGCCGGCCTGTGCGGCGGCGATAGCCATCAGGGCGTGCCAGTGGGGCGGGGTGACGATGTGGACGATGTCGATGTCTTCGCGGCTGAGCACCTCGCGAAAATCGCGGCAGCCTTTAACGTCGGGGCCGCATTTGGCCAGGGTGTTTGTCAAGTGGTTGCGATCGACGTCGCAAATGGCCAGCAGCTTGGCGCCGGGATAGGTCAGGTGTCCCTGTCCCATGCCGCCGACGCCGATGACGGCTTTGGTCAACTGCTCGCTGGGCGGGGTGCGGCCGCTGCCGCCGAGGACATGGCGCGGGACAATGGTAAAGGCTGCGGCGATACTGCCGGCGGTTCGCAAAAAGGCGCGTCGTGAGGTATATCCAGTGTTCATTGAAAAATCCCTTTCGAACGGGCAAGGGTTAGAACTTCATGAGAATCAGTGCCAAGACGATCAATGCAGCGCAGATCGGCAGCAGCAGTCGCAGGCTTTTTTGGATGGACATGCCGCGGGCCAGATTGCCGATGGTTTTGGGGACGATAACCGCGCCGAGCAGGCCGACGGCAAAGATGATGCCGAAGACGGTGCCGAAGTTGTCTTTATAGCGATTGCTGGCAATGGCGGCGATGGTGGGGAAAATGGCCGAGAAGGCCAGCCCGCCGCAGGCGACCAGCAGGGCGGACCACATCGCGCCGCTGCGGGTCATGGCAAAGACGACGCCGGCGGCGATCAGGGCCAGGATCAGCACGGATAGGGCGCTGTGCTGTTCAATCGCGGCGACCTGGCTGGCCAGCAGTCGGCCAACCATCATGGCGATTGCGAAAATGGACAGCATATGCTGGCTGGTGGCGTCGACGGCAGTTTCGGGCAGGGTGGGGAAGTCTTTGGAAATAACCTGCTTGGTGTAGGGGGCAATCCAGTTGGTAAAAGACGACTCGAGGCTGATGTAGCAAAACAGGGCCAGTGCGGTCAAGATGACAGTCGGTTGGGTAAGCAGTGCCAATGCATCGGAAGGGTGGAAATCGATGGGGACCTTGGGAAAATCACGGCCGAGAAAGGCAAAGACCACCGGAATGACCGCGATGACAGCCAGTACGGAAACGGCGTTTTCGAAGCGGGTCTTTTGGAAGAGAAAACTGACGACAAAAGGCGTTAAAAACAATCCCAGTCCGAAGGCGACGTTGCCAAGATTTAAGGCGGCGGCGGGATTTTGTCCATCAAAAAGGACTTTGGGCATGAGGGTGTTGCCGACATTGCTTAAACACATGGCGCCGACGCCGAGGCATAAACTGGCCAGAAAGACAGTGCGGTAGGACTTGCTTTGGGCGATTACGGCCATGGCGGCTGCGGTGATTAGAAAGCCGATGATGGCAAAGGGTTTGTGTCCCCAGGTGTCGATGCCCAGGCCGATGGGGATTGAAGAGATGACCGCGGCGATCATCAGCGCCGAGACCAGTGAGCCGAATCGGCCGGTGTCGATGTTCAGTCGGGGCATGAGTTTGATGCCGATGGCTCCAAGAAATGAAAAACACATGCCAACGCCGAAGGCTCCCATAAACGCGGTTAATTGGACCATTGTCGTGTCTCCGTTTTGAGTTGTTTAATGCTGGTTTTGAGTCGTTTTTTTATTCTTAGGCCGTAAAGGCTTTGAGCCGTTCGACGGCGGTTTTAATGTCACCGAAGCGGTCGTTTCCGGCTTCTCGTTCGATTGCCAGAACACCTGAGTAGTTGATCTCGTGCAGGGTCTTGAGAAAGTTGTCGGCATCGACCTGGCCGGTTGCCCAGACGACTTCCTGTCCCCACGTTCCGGGTTGGTCGGCACGTATCGCATCCTTGATGTGGATGTGCCTGACCCAGGGGGCCAAGGTGCGGACACCTTCGATGGGGTTGCCCTTATTATACAGGATCATATTGGCCGGGTCAAGGTTTACGCCGAGGGCCGGGTGGTTTAAGGTTTGCAAAAAGGTCTTCAGTTCGTCGGCGCGTTCCTGGCCGGTTTCCATGAGCACCATGACATTGCGTTCGGCCGCGACATCGGCCAGGAGGCGTACCCGCTGGATGAGTTTGCCGGCGCAGGCGGGATCGGACAGGTCCAAAAAGCCAAAATGCGAGGACAGATACGGCACGCCAAGGGCCGCGGTGGCCTCGATGGCCGTGAGGAAGCGCTGGCGGTTGATGTCCCAACACTCATCGGGAACGATGCCGCCGGTTTTTTTGATGGTCTCCAGCGTGGAGTAATCTTCCTGGGCAAAGCCGATCATCGTGGCGCTGATGGTCCAGTTGATACGGCGTACCTGTTCGAGATAGGTCCGGCCGTCAGGCCGGCAGGCCGGGCCGATGTCCAGATGGACGTGGTCTATTCCAAGTTGCCGCATCGCGTCGATGAGGTCGGGCAGCTCTCGCTGAAGCGACCAACTGCAAACGCCGATGGGCCATGTTCCGCAGTGTGCCATAACAGTCTCCTATGGATGGGTGAAACATTTCCAGGTGATACAAAAAGCACTAAATTCTAAGCGACGTTCATACCTTACACTCCCCAAGATAAAAAACAAAATGCAAAAAGACAGAATCAAATTTAAAAAAGAGCGATTCGAGCGGCCCCGCCCGTGAGCATTGGTACAGCGCGTCTGTCTTTCGCCCCCCGGGAGATTAGCGGCCGCTTGGGGTTTTCCCCCGCAAGATTTCGCCCACGGCTGCTTAACTTTCGTCCTTGTCGGACTTGCTGGCCATGTCGCCGCCTCGTTAAAGGCAGAGGCCAAGAACAATCTTTTAATCCAAAAAACCGTCTCCATTGTTCTTGTTGTTATGGATTGTGCGGGGTCAGTTCCACGGGGCGGCCGGTTGTCGCCGAGAGCCGCTCGGCCTCGATCATCCGCACGGAATCGCGGGATTGAGCCGGCGTGATCACCGGGTCGGTCGTTTTGCCCTGGATCAGGGCGGCAAAATGTGCGATTTCGCGGGCATAGCCGTCGCCGTCGGCAAGCGGGGGGGTAACCGGCTGATCGTCGGCGGGGCAGAGGCGAAAAGTCGGACGGCAGGTGCAGTCGTACACGACAGTGGCTTTTTCGAGCAGGATGTCAAAGCTCATTTGAAAGCCGAATGAGGGTGTCGGCAGCCAGCTGCCTTCGGCGCCGATGGCCCGCTTGTCGCGGTAGTCATAGAGCGTGTGGATGTGGGTGATGCTGTCGTTTTGGAGTGTGGCGTGGCTGCATACGGCTGTGGGCAGGCCAAAGAGGTATTGAATGAAATCTGCATCGTGAATGTGCAAATCGAGGGGCATGCCGCCGCTGCGTTGTTCATCGGTCAGCCAGTTGCCGCTGCTCCAGATCGGCGCGGCGGTCAGGCGGCGAAATGAGGCGGCCAGGACGCGTCCGTAGTGTCCGCTGTCGATCAGTTCTTTGGCCTTGACATATTCGGGCCAAAAGCGAATGCAGTGGCCGATCATCAAGTGTTTGCCGCTGCGCTGGGCGGCTTCTATCATACTGTCGCACTGGTCGATGGTCAGGGCCATCGGTTTTTCGCACAGGACATGGACGCCGGCCTGGAGGGCGCGAATGGAACAGTCGGCGTGCAAATGCGTCGGCAGGGTGATCGATACGGCGTCCAGACGTTCTGCGGCCAGCATTTCGGATAAATCCGAATAGAGATTCACGCGGCTCAGGTCGATGGCGACGGGCAGTCCTTCGATGTTGCCGATGGGGTTGTTCAGGTTTTGCAGGACGTTGGGATTTTGTTCACAAATGGCGACGATGTCAACGCCTTCGCACCGGCTCCAGTTGGCAAAGTGCATCCGACCCATAAAACCAAAGCCTACAATGGCGATTTGCATTCTCAGTACTCCTCTTGAAAGGGTGCTCTTTGTTCGTCTTTGGCGTCTGTTTGGCTTGTGTCTATCGTATCGAAATGGAGGTAAAAAAAAAGGATTATTGTTGATTTTCCGCTATTTTTGAGGTTTTTTCAAACAAAAATCGGACTTTAGAGCGGGCCTACGGCACAGAGGGTGCTGGCACGGACAGGGCGCCCGTGCCAAGGGGGTTAGTGGATTTGGATGTTTCCGCGGGCGCGCAGATTGCTGCCGTTCTCAACGGGCATGGCGGCGGTGTCGATGTTGAGCATGTTGGCGATCACTTCGATCCAGCCGTTAGGGTCGAGCTGCAGGAGGGTGTTCAACGGCTGTGTGTGGTTGCTGCCGATGGTTCGAAGTCGTGCTGACGGGCCGACTTGGTAGGCGGTGTCAACGACCCAGCCCCAATTTTCGACTTGACACAGCTGCAGTTCTACGTTTCCGCCGTTGATGCGTATGCCCCTTTCGCTTCCGCCCCAGCAGCAGGTGCTGAACATGCGGAAGGGGCTGGTGAGTGAGGAGCCGGTTTCGAGGTATCGGCCGCTGCGGTAGTCCACCGTTACGATTTGCGAATTGATCATATCCAGGCCATGGGTGCCGATGCTATCTACGCCAATGGCGGTGGTGCATTGGTCGATGCCCAGTCCGAGGCATTGGCCGGATGGTCCGCGGCCGTTCTCGCTGAGCAGATGGGCGCCGATATAGCCGCCGAAGACAAAATTTTGATGGAGGATTTGACCAGTGACATCGCCGATCTTGTACGGTACGGCTTGGTGCCAGGCGAGTTGATAGACGCCGTCAAGGTCGCCGCTGGTGGGTATGCTGTCGTACACATGCCGTTGAAAGACATAAGAGGATGGGTTGAGTTGGCAGTTGTACACGCGACCGTCCACCGAGCCGCCGCCGACGTGAATGCCGGTTTTCATGGCGGTCCCCAGGACGCTATCGACATAATGTCGATCGCATCGATAGGTGGCCAAGTCCAGCAGTTGCCAGGGGATGGTTGAGGCGATATGGATTACATAGACATCTGCCCCCAGGCCGCGAATCATAAAAGGGTATGGGGTCATTCCGTAATTCACGGTGTCGGACGGGTCGTAGATTTGTCCGGCGTTGTGGATGGTCAGGCCGCGAATGCCGGCGCCGGAGTGGATTTGGATAAAGGGTGTACCGTTGGGCTGATTTTTGCCGTGATAGGTGTTCAGGACGCTGCCGCGAGAGGAAGGGCTGTGCGGAAGGTCGTAAATCCCCCGCAGTTCTACGCCGGTGGGGACGATCAGGGTGCCTTCGAGGCGGTAGTCGCCTCCGGGGACAAAGACGATGCCTCCGCCGTTGGCGCCGGCGTCATCGAGGGCGTCCTGAAGCTGTGCGGTGACATCGGTTGTGCCATCTTTAGCGGCGTTGTACGGCGGAGCGGTAACGATGAACATGTCGTCTTTAGCAGGGGTGAAGGGGCGGGTAGGTTTTCGAAACTCGTAGGCCGGCAGAGAAGCGACCGAAACAGGGGTATGGTCTATCAAGACTGGATTGGGACTGTAGGCGGCAATGTTTGGGGCACGACTGAAGCGATTGCCCTGAAAGGTGGCGCCTTTGACCGCGTAGTTGATCAAGATATGTCGTCCGGCGGGCTGGGTGAAATCGGAATTGACGATCGAGGCGTATCCCCGGTGAAGTCGTATTTCGCCGTGTGAGAAGGTGCTGCTGATGATCTGGAGGATGCCGGTGCCGTCGTTGTTTATGGCGTAGTTGGCACCGTCGATGGAGCAGGTGTGGATGAGTGCCTGTCCATTGGCCGAGGAGGCGAGGTATAGGCCGGTTTCTGAGCCGCTGATGTGAAATCGTGTCATCATGAAACCGACCGAGGCGATGGCCTCGATGTGTACTGCTGTTTTGCAGTTGATCAGATCGAACCTATAGCATTGTCCGTTGGGTGTAGAGCCGGGGTTGTCGGTGTTGCGAGTGGGCTGGAGCCGCAGTCCCTGGGCGTACCCTTCGACGGTGACATAAGCGGCATAGGACCAATCGATCCTGCCGAGAACCAGACCGAAGGCATTGTTGTAGAGCCAGTTTGTGTGTTCGCCGGCTTGCGGGGCTGCGTCAAGTCCGCAGTGCTGCCAATAGGCCGGGGAGAAATGAACCGACTCGATGCGTCCCACGTCGGCCAGGCAGTCCAGCTCAATGCCGGTCTTAAGCGGGGTGCCATAGATGTTGCGTAAAAACGGGCTGGCGGTGATACGGCCGTTTTGAAAAGTGCTAAAGCCGATATACGCGTTGACAAAGGTGATGTTTTCTGCCGACTGATTGCTGCCGTCAAGGATGGCGATTGTCGGGGGGTAGGGCTGGATAGCGTCGGCGGTCTGTTGGGGATACCAGAAGGTCAATCCCTTTAGTCCGGCTCCGTTGCTCAGGCCGATAAACGGTGCGCCGGCCGGGTCGTCTTGCCCCCGGCCCGCATAGGCCATCAGGATGGTTCCGGTGATCGGGCCGTTCGGATTGGGCGTGTGCCAGTCGCCTCGAATCGTCACACGGGATGGGACGCGCAGTGTTCCCTCGACTCGATACATTCCCGAGGGCAGAAACAACGTTCCGCCGCCGATGTTGTCCAGAAAAATCAGTGCCTTTTGAATAGCGTCGGTCACATCGGTTGTGCCGTCTGCGATAATGCCGAATTGTTCTGCGCTGATGGGTGTAACGATCCAGTCGTCGGTTGGATAGGCCGTTTGGGCGATGTGCCAGTGGGCGACTATGCCGCGTTGCCAGTGTTTGGCCAGGATCGCGAAATCCGGCATATTCACACGGCAGGGCGGTGTCAGATTTGCCGGATGGTCGCAGTCATAAACCAACCAGTTTTTTGCCAGTATCAGCAGGTCGGAAAAATCCACCCCCGCATCGTTGTTCAGGTCGCCGGCAATGGGAGGAATAGCCTTTAGCGAGGTTTTTCCGGGAGCAGAGGCATTGTAATCGATTATTATTTTTCCCCGGCAGCGGTAGGCGCGAATGCGGCCGTCTGCGATCATCGGTTCGATTAAGTATCGTCGATCGCCGGAAATCTGCACCGAACCGGCGTGGATATCCAGAAATGAATTGATGCCGATGGTGTTTTCAGTCCAGTTTTCGACGTTCAGCTGCCCGTCGTAGAGCAGGATTCGGGCTGAGGAGTTTGGGTGGTTTTCCCAGTTCAGTCCAAGTTGATGGGCGACTGTAACGGTTCCGCCATCTATAATCAGTGTGCCGTCCGAGCCTTCGGGCAGGGCGATCCAGAGATGGTCGCCGACCGACAGTTGACCTGACTGTTCGACAATCAGCGTCGCGGTATTGCACCATCCGATGCCGGTCCAGACGCGTTTGGTTTGGCCGTCCTCCGTGTACCAGCCGGAGGTCAGGTGACCGCCGTTGGTAATGCGCAGGATGCCGCCGGGGCCGTGGTCGCCTTGTACCAGTTGTCGGACAACGCGTGTTTGATCCAAAATACACTCCCGAGCACCGCTGATAGAGAACACCACCTTGTAATAATCGGCATTGGGGCCGCCGTCCGGTATCTGTCCGGTCCAGTTGGCAGCATCGGTCCATAAGGCCGCAGGATTGCCGCTTGCCGGCGGTGGATTCCAGACGGTTCGTATTTCCGATTGCGATTGCGGCAGGAGTTCGGTTTGGCCAGCGGCCAAAGCCGGCAGGACTGCTGCCACCATAAGGGCCATGATCATTCGTGGCGACATCGGGCTTGGTCCTTTCTGTTTTGCGTTTTTCAGGAAGGCGGTATGTTCTTTTTTAATCCCCTCTATGGTGTTGCAGGCAGACATCTGTTCCTCGGCTTATTTTGTTGTCCGCGTATGTTCTTCAAACACACACGCCGGTGGTAAAAAGTATAGGGTGCCCGCTGAACCGTCGGGCACCCTATGGGAGTCGTTACATCGCCATTGCACGCGATTCACAAATGGGTGTGTTCTCTCTTATTGCTGCACCAGGGCAAACCAATCGAGATTGACCTGATTGGTCCATGTGATGCGCACAGTGTAGGTGCCGGGTGCGTCAAAGGACAGCGCGCCTTCCTGCAGGACGACGCCGTAGATTCCCCAACCGCCGAAACTGGGCAGTGGTCCGACAGAGCCGTACAAATCGGGCGTTTGTTCAGTTCCGAAATGCAGGACGGCGGTGGTTTCCGGTCCGGCGATGCTAAGCCAAACATCATAGACGCCCGCGGCGGGAACGGTGATTTCGTACTCGGCCCAGGTACCGTTGCCGGTCCAGCCGAGTGCCTGTCCGCCGCCTGTGGCGCCGGATTCGTTGACGATTCGAACGCCGCTGTCGTCAGTCAATGGGGCGTTTGATACCGCCATTGGATCGACAGACTCGGCCTCGATGCGTGCGTTGAAAATGTCGTGCGGCAGATATTGTACGTCGATGGGCTGAACCCGTGTTTCCTGTGCCTGCATACTGGTATCATCGAGCCACTGGGCGGCAAATACGGCAAAGTCGGAAAGATCGACGAGGCAATTGCCGTTTCGGTCATAATAATTGGCTGCCCAGCCGGTCGGCGAATCCTTTTTGGCCTGGCAAGCGTCATCGTATACGACCACCTCGATAATTCGCCGGCGTGTGGTGGTATCATCGGAAATCGTCAGTTCGACCTTATAAGTGCCGGGCTTATCGGTTGTCAGTGTTGCTGTGGGGTTCTGGGTATCCACGGTGGTGTTTGTCAGCACTGCTGCGGCTCCGGCCGGAAATTCAAAATCGTCTTCCAGCAGGACAAATTCAACTGTTGTAATGGGTGAGGTGTTGTCGGTTATGGTTGCGGGAATAGTTGCCGGCAGCAGATCCATTGTGGTAAAGACGCTTCGTGCGGTCAAAATCGGGGGCTTGTAGGCGACAGCTTCAAACATAAACACATCGCCTGTGTGAACCGTTTCGGCGCCGTTGTCGGTATCGACCCGCCAGTAGTAGGTTCCTGCTTCGGGCACATTGACCGGGATGGAGCTGCGCGGCAAATCGGTTACATTGGCACCGGTGAGAACCAGCGCATTTTCCATCATATTCGGCTCTTTGCCAAACCATACATCAACAGTTACCTGTGCTCCGGGATGGTTGGGGTCCCAGTTGTTCCAGGCCAGCTCAAGTGTGCCGACGACCACGGTTTCATCGAGGTAAGGTTGGGGCTGCATGGGGTGGATTGCTGTGACAATTGTTCTGCCGTTTTCTGCATCCCAGGCCACATGGACGTTGTTGATGATGTCGTTTTCTGCGTTGTCGCCTTCTCGGAGGGTGATTTTTTTGTCAAAGCTTGCATCACGGAAGCCGGTGATGCGTCCCTGCTGGGCCATGACATCGACGCCGTTATCGCCGCCGAATCGATAGCCGGCGATGCTTAAGGTTCCTTTTTCGATGTCAATGAATGAGGCGGTGTTGGGATGAACCGATCCGGTCGTCCAGTTGTTAACCGTGACCAGTCCGTCGTAAATATAGGTTCTGCCCCAGCCGTCGCCGCCATCCCAGCCGTGTCCCATCTGGGCACCGCCGCCGATACCGACATGGAGCTGTCCGCCGTTCTTGACAATGACGGTGCCATGGCCCTGATTGCCAATCCATAAATGGCCGCCGCCGTAGGTGTTGAATACGCCGCCGTCTACTTCAAGGGTGCCGACGTTGCCGCCCCAGGCGCCAATGCCGGACCAATTGCCGGAGGGGTTGGTATCCAGTGTGCCTTTGACGATCAGGTGGCCGTTGTTGCTGCCGTCGCCGCCTTCACCGAGTTTAAGTTGGTCGATTTGGTAATAGCCTTCCAGTAGACATGGAGCGGTGTTGGCCGTCGAAATCCAGGCTACGTATTCGACGGAGTTCGGCACGCCGGCAGTCCAGTTGGCGGCGATCGACCAGAGGGCCGGTGTTCCTTCAGGTCTGTTCGGGTCCGGCAGAGGACTCCAGTGTGTGTCGATTGCCTGACCCGTTGCCGCCAAGACAAGCAGACCCACTACAACGCCAAAAAATTTTGTTTTCATCGCAATCCCCTTTCAAAAAGTAATTAAAAAAATGTTTACAGCGGTTTCTTCCGTAATGTTTATTATCTGTTTTTTTCTCTGAGCGGTGGGTTTTACACATCGGCGGCGTTAGTTTTAGGGTGAAGTCAGAGGCTGCAAAGACAGGCCGCAGAAGGGGTTTTAGGGGGGTATCGAACAAAGACGGGACGCCGGAGATTTGCTGGGGCCTTCTCGAAAGGGCGGTTTTTTTCGTGGTCGGCGGTGTCGATATGCCGCTGTGCATCGCAAGCGGTTTGATGGGTGCGAATCCCGTTTTTCCCTTCATGATTCGGTCCTCGTCCATTCTGGAGGGATTGCGGTTTGAAACACCTGTGACCCGTTGCTGTGTTTCGTCGTGGAATCCCAAGTAGTGCTATTCACTGTAGCAATCAGTATAGAACAAACAATCGGTTTATGTCAACACAAAAAGTTTTTTTTGAAAAATTGTTATTAATTTGTATTTACAATTAGAATGGCCACGCTTGGTTTTAATGTATTTATAGGCTCATTAAGTTTTTTTGTTAAAATGATTTAAATGTTTATTTGGAAACGGCAGATCGGAGGGTATCCGGCCTAATTTTTTGTCTCAAATCTTATCTTTTACGGGTATTCCCTGTTTGCTTTTTCCGCGGTTCGAACAGGTATCGACGGCATCACTGGCTTGGGGATCGCCGCTGGTGCCAAGATTTCTTAGCCATATCAGGTACAGCCCTGCCAACGCGGCCGCAAAGATGCAAAACGTGATTATAAACGCTCGGTAACTTTTAATGACCAATTGAAGGGGCAGCAGAAACAGGGTAATTTGCCAGCACAGCGCGAAAGGCAGGGCGGCGATGTCCCTGCGATGTTCTTTTTTCATTTGTTCGCGAACGGTTGGGCTCAGGAGGTTTTGGAGCGGCTTGTGCAGTCCAAAGGGTCGGGTCGTCCGATAAAAAGTGGTGAGCGTGTCCCATGGCGTTGGTTTTGTGAGGTAGGTGCCGATGATGGATCCGGCCAAACCGAAGAGCAGGGTAATAAAAAATTGGGAGGCGGGGTTATTAAAAAGCACGTTCATCGTCGGTCCCGGATTGACTGGAAGTATTTGCCCCAGTCGCAGCAGCACAGCGCTTGTCAGGCCGACCAAAGTGCCGATGGCGAACCCGCCGCCGTTAAAGCGCCACCAGTAAAAGCGCAGTGTGTTGGGAACTACCAATCCTCCGCCGAGGGCCATAATAAACCAATCCCAGATTTCGTTGATGTTTTTGACGGAGTAGGCAAAAACGAAGGCGGTGATGACGAAGCCAAAGCCAAATACCCAGCTTATCTGAATACATTCCCTGCTGGGCGCACGGGGGCGGAGGTAGGCCTGGTAGATATCCCGCGTGAAAAAACTGGTTGTCCAATTTAAAAAGGAACCGAATGTAGAGAACGAGGCGGCCAGGAGGGCGACTAAGAGCAGCCCGCGAAATCCGTAGGGAATCACATAAAGGATAACAGCGGGCAAAATGCGTTCGGGATCGACTGTCCCTTCAAAACTCAGCAAGTGCAGACTGGATTGCCACTGGGGGCCCAATAGGGTGGCGATTTGGTCGATTACCTGGGGGCTATAGTGCTCCGGGGTGTTGATGATGCTTGAAAGGGTGTGGGCCCATCGGCTTTTGTCGATCTGTCCTACTTCGGTTTTGATGAGTGCGGCGGTTTCGGTCAGCACGCTTTGGTCGGGGAATAAATCGCGGACCATCAACACTCCCAGAACGGCAAAGCCCATCATCATCGGCCAGCGAAGCATCGTCAAGGCTGTCCACAAAAACGTCAGTTTGCCGCATTCTTTGTCGTCTTTGGCTCCGAAATAACGCGGTTCACCGCCGGCACCCATGCCGAAGAAGATATTCCGAAACAAATAGAATGCCGAAATGAGAAACAGATACGTGTATTGTTCGTACCCTTTTGGCATGGGGGTTTTCCAGCTGCATACAGAGGACATCCAGGCCGATTGACCGGTTACCTCACCGGCCACTTGAGCCAGTTGTTGGGCGCCCGGATTTCTGAGAAATGCGATTGTGGATACTGTCAGAACGGCGATCAAAATTATTACGGCCTGTAAAATGTCCGTATAGACCACAGCGTAAAAGCCGGCGGTTAGAATGTAGGCGGTGGCAACGGCCATCATCAGCATGGCACAGGCTTGGGGTGAAATCGGCAGGAACATCGCCATAAATAATCCGGTTCCTTTGATCAGATAGGCGACCATTGCGAGATTGGCCGCGATCATTGCTATCGCGCCGGCCAGTCGGGCAAAATGTCCCCCCGGTGTATTGCCAAAGCGATAGATCATCCATTCGGCGTTTGTCATACATCCGGAGCGGCGATGCCACTTGCCGGTCCATAGCATCATTACCGCCAGCACCAGGACGGCGCCGCCGCGAAACTCCACGAATAATCCTCGCGGCCCCATCATAAACAGAAAGGACACGATGACCATGGTGCCGGTCAGGTCGAGGTAACTGACCATTCCCGAAATTCCCAGTGCCCACCACGGCATTTTTCGACCGCCGAGAAAATAGTCCTCCATGCTTCTGGAGGCTCTTTTCTTGAGGTACAGCCCCAGTCCTATCAACAATGAACAATAGAGGAAGATGACGGTATAGTCTGTCCAGCCCAGATATCTCATTGCTCTTACGTGCTCAATGTCTATGGAAGTCTTTGCCTTTTGGTCGTAGTATAAGGATTAAACGTCCCTGTAATCCAGTTATTTCGCTGGGGCGGTTTTTGTGGGGCTGTTTTGGACAAGACTTTGGGTGCGGCGGATTTGTCATTACTTTTTGAGTGATTTACATTGCCCTATAGACAGCGTTTGTGGTATAAACAGGTCAAATTAATCAGGTCAAATTGATAAAAACCGTCTTTTTGTTTTGGATGTCTGGAAAGAAATGAAACATAAGATGGCTAAAAAGCCGATAAAGCATAAAGAGATTTACAACAAGTTATGCAGTGATATTATTAAGGGGGTTTATAAGGCCGGCGAAAAGCTCCCGACGGAAAACGAGCTTGCCCATATCTTTCAGACCTCCAGGCCGACGATCGGCAGGGCGATGCGCGACCTTCAGCAAAAAGGGCTTATTACGCGACGGCAGGGCCAGGGGACATTCGTCAAGCCGGCCGCCAAGGGGGGTAACCGTCCTTTGGGGCTTTTGATTCATTGGCAAATTCGGCCGGTTCAGAGTATCAACAGCACTATTTTCGGCATTATGGTTCCGGAACTGCTCAAGTATGCCAGCCAATCGGGGTATTCTTTGCTGCTCAATGATATTCCGGTTGGGGACGATTCGGACTACATCGAGCGGGCGCAGGCGATTTGTAGACATCTGGTGAACTCCAATGTGGCAGGGGTATTTTTTACGCCGCTGGAGTTGGCCCAACACAATTTTTTGAATGTCAACATTGCCGAACGGCTTCAAAAGGCGGGCATTGCAGTGGTTTTGCTGGATCGTGACTTGACCGACAGTTACCATCGCAGCAATTTTGATATTGTCGGCATCAACAATGAACACTCTTCCTTTGTGTTGACAAGCCATTTGATTGAAATGGGATGCAAGCGAATTGACTTTTTGTGCGGAGACGTTCAGACGACCGCTATTCATGACCGTTATTGCGGTTATCGCTTGGCGCTGGAAGAAAATCAACTTACCGCAGAGAAAAGTCGTCTGCACCGCCTCGACAGCCGCAGGTTGCTCGAGTCCCCACCTTGTGCGGAAAAAGAGCTGCTGCTGGATCGGGTCAGATCGGGGGCTGCAGAGGCATTTGTCTGTGTCAATGATGCCACGGCGGCGGATTTAATTCATTTTTTTAACGCCGAAGGGGTGCGAATTCCTGAGGATGTTCGTGTAGTGGGTTTTGACGATCTGCCTTTTGATGAGCATTTGCCGGTAGCGCTGACGACGATCCGGCAAAATCCATCTGCTCTGGCTTATGAAGCGATCCGCACGATGATTGATCGGATTAATCATCCAGATATTCCGGCCAGGGAAATTATGGTCAAAACCGATCTGGTTGTTCGCGAATCCTGCGGCAGTCGGCTGTAGAGCAAGCGGGGTGTCATTTTGATAATAAAAGGCCAACGTCCTCGTGTGCTCCCCCGGCGTCCAGGGTTTGGTTGGCAAGGTGTGAACCCGATGCCCCAGAGATGCGACGGTTTGGCAGCGGTGGGTATCGAAGATTCGGTTAGTCCAGGCGGATGCCTCGGCTGTGGAGCCAGGATTTGAGGTCTTCCATTTCGTTTTCAAAGACCTCGTTGTCGTAGTTTTGCTCCAGCTGCTCGACCCGCTGGGCCAATTCCGGCTGCTGGCTGACCAGTTCGGTCACGCGTTTTTCGTATTCTTCGCCCAGGGCTCGCAAATCCTCGCATGCCAGATGCAGTTCAAGGATGCTGGACACGCAGCGCACCATGACTTCGATACATTTGGGGTTGTAGCCCTGGAGGTAGGCGGGGATCTCGGCGACCAGGCCGATGACATCAATATGCTGCTCGGCTACTCGAAGCGACAGATGCGTGACAAAACTGGCGGGGCCTTCGTATTGGCTGAGGTGAAAGCCCATTTTCTCGGCCAGGGCCTCGGATTCCGGCTTGACAAAGGTGCACATGATGCGGGGGCCTCGGCTGTGGGGGGTCAGTCCGGCGACACTGCCGACGTAAAGGATCTGCCGGACGCCGAAACGTTTGCAGACTGTGATAATGGCCTGTGCGAATCGCTCCCAATCGAGGTTGGGTTCTTTGCCGTTGAACAGGATTAAGTTGTAATGGGTCTGGACGAAAAATCGGTTGGCGGGGTAATCGTATTGTTTTATCAGCCCGTCTTCGAAACGGACATGGGGTCGAAAGAGGGCGGCCATTTCCATCGGGCCGGGGATGTTGAGGATGTAAAAGCCGTCCGGGTCAATGGAGCCCAAGGGCAGGGCCTCGAGTTTGAGACGCAGATAATCGATGGTGCCGGTCGAGACATTGCCGCCGTCCATCCAGCCGTCAAAGCCGATGACCAGGGAAGGCTGCTGAAGCTTCGGGTCGTGATAAATGTCCAGTGTTTTGTCGGTCATGCTACTCCTGTCTTTGTCTGAAAGCGATCGGGTTAACCTAATTGGAAACCTGCGATTCTGGTGCCGCATTGCGGACAGCATCCGTTGACGATCCGATTGGAGCGGATATGGTAGCCCAGCCTTTCGATTAGCAGCGCCCCGCAGGAAAAACACCAGGTAGATTCGGCGCGGTTGCCCGGCAGATTGCCGATATAGACATACCTCAGGCCGGCGGCTTTGCCGATGTCGTAGGCCTTTTCCAATTCCTTTTCGAGGGTGGGGGGCAGGTCGGTCATTTGGTATTGGGGGAAAAACCGGCTGATATGCCAGGGGACGTCGGGCGAGAGTTTTTGAGCGATAAACTCGGCAATTTGGGTCAATTCCTCGGGGCTGTCGTTTTGCCCCGGGATGATAAGGGTGGTAATTTCCAGCCAGATAGTGGTTTTTTGGGCCAGATATTCGAGTGTTTCGAGGATGCCGTCCAGATGGGCCTTGCATAAATCACGATAAAACTTCTCGGAAAATGCCTTTAAGTCCACATTGATCCCATCGAGCCATTCGCTGGCAAAGTCGATGGCCTCGGGGGTCATATAGCCGTTGCTGACAAAGACATTGGCCAGGCCTTTTTGTTTGGCCAGGACGGCGGTTTCGGCGCACAGCTCCATAAATACGGTCGGTTCGGTGTAGGTATAGGCGATGTTTTGGCATCCGGTCTGGACGGCGGCATCGACGATTTTTTCGGGGCTATAGGCCGTTCCGTCGATCACATTGACCAGCGGGGCCTGGCTGATTTGCCAGTTTTGGCAAAAGACGCATCGAAAATTGCAGCCGGCAGCGGCAATCGAAAAACTCTGTGAGCCGGGCTGAAAGTGAAACAGGGGTTTTTTTTCGATGGGATCGACGTTGGCGGCACAGACCTTATCATAATTGAGCGAGCAGAGGCGGCCGTCGATGTTTTTGCGGACATGACAGCGCCCTAAACCGTCCGGGGCAATCGTACACCGCCAGTGGCACAGATTGCAGCGCACCTTTTGTCCCTCCAGCGGTGCCCATAAAACCGCTTCTTTGTACAGGTGTTTGGCCATATCGCGCGCTATTATAAAGGGATACAACAGGGTAAAGCAAGCGGCATTTTCAAAAACAGCCGCTGCAGCCGCTGAGTGGCGCCAAACAGACTCTTTAGGGCAAAAATACAGGGAAAGAAAAAAGGGAGGCAACGCGCATTTCATTAACCGTTATGTGTCGGTCGTCTCCCTGTTGCTGTCGTGCCTTGGTGCGTCCTATCGCAAAAGACGCAAGACGTGAAAACGCCAGCTTGCACCAGCAACCTCTATAGTATACCGAAAAAGGCAGGGCATGTCAAGACCTATGGGCCTCTGGCGGCGCGCTGCTGCGGCCTTTTGCCTTCGACACCGCTGCGAATCCCTTATTCATCAGGGAAACC
>JAAYQH010000057.1 GCA_012519365.1 Planctomycetota bacterium
CCTCCTTTTTGGCTTCACCCATCAGGTTCTCCAAATCTGAACACAAAAACTGTTGTAGACAGCATCCATAAGCCCTATACTATCAAAATCTTACCTTTTTGCACGGATTTACTTGGGAAATCCGGGTCAAGATTTCTCTAAAAACCCGATTTTTTCGGATTTCGGCCGTCGGTGCGCTGCCCGACATTTAGGGTATCGATGTCGGCGTGGACACGTCCTGATCGGCCTGCGATTTCGACCGGCAGACCGTGCGCCTCCAATCGTTTAACGTATCGGCTCACCCATCTTGAAATTTGGCTCTGTTTGATGCCCTTCGGGTATTTCAGTTTGAATTTTTTTTCTTCCGACATCAGTTCCGCCGCCTTCTGCTGCGTGTACCCCCCTATGTGAGTTAATTGGTATGCCGCGATTTCCTCCGGCGTACTTTTCGAGTTTAACACGTTGATGTCCTGCTTTGGCGGGGCCTGATCGGTCGTGTCAATTTTGCCCTGCGCGTGATACACGATATCGTCCCACGTAAGATTTTCGATTTGTGCAGGGGTAAAGTCGTTTGCAAGGTGTCGTCTGATTATGCCCGACTTAAGCGTGCCGAACGCTTCAACAAGTATCTGCCGTTCAGCATCGGTCAGCGGGTCACGGATTGCGCCGTATTCGTTCAAGGCAGACTCCAATCCGGACAGGCTTTTCTGCATATAGAAAGCGTCGTAACTGCCTCGCTTGCCGTGCTTGAACGGGTGTTGTGGGATGTATGATTTGAATTTCTTTTTGTCAAACATAAATAGTCGCCTCACTATCTCGCCAAAAGTTGACAAGCCAAGCCGGTGGCGTGCCGGTGTTCGGGTCGCGTACCCTATGCCGCGCTCAATTTATGCTTTCATTTTTTTCGGTTGTTTCAAAATCCGGCAGCGAATTGATTGCCGCGGTCAAATTATCGCTTTGCGCGTGGGCATAAATCCCCAACGTCATCGCTGGGGTTGAATGGCGAAGCAGGGTCTGTGCGGTCTTGATGTCCACGCCGGCCTGAACCAGCCACGTTGCAAAAGTATGCCTTAGGCAGTGGAAATCAACCTTGCCGTCGTGTGTGTCCACCTTCAGGAAATCCGATTCCACGCGCCGCCGGTGTTCCGAAGGATTATTTTTAACGGCTTGAATCCAGTCCTCACGTGCGGCCGTCATATCGTCCTGCAGCATCCGCGCCGTGTGATTGTCGGTCAGCCCGAACGCCTGCGCCGTCGGCATCTTGCTTTTAAGGTGATGCTTGATCAGCGTCATTGTAGCGGCCTTGACGGGCACTGTCGCGGTCTTGCGATTTTTGGTATAAGCACTATCCACCTGCACCGTAAGCCCGTCAAAATCGAAACTGGTGCGTTTTAGACTGCGTATCTCGTTTCGCCGAAGTCCGGTCTCCAGTGCCAATCGATAAACCAGTGCGCGTTCCTGCCCGCTCATCGTGTAGGCATAACCCCCTTTTGATGATGTCCACTCAATCAGATAGGCCGCTTCGTCCTGCGACAATGCGCGCCGTTGATTTGTAATCTGAACATTTTTAATCGTCAGGCCGGTCAGCGGGTCAGCGGTAATCGCCCCTTCGGCTGCAAGCCATTTTGAAAACTGTTTGACGGCTCGGACGTGCTGTCGTTTTGTCATCGGCGATACAACAGCGCCGGTTTCGACGGATTCGACCTTGCCGGTTTTGATGTTTTTCCGACACACCTGTTTTTTCAGTCGGTCAATCGCCAGCAGGACTTTCCCACGGCTGATGTCCGACAACCGTCGGCATCCGGCCTCGGCCAGTACCCGCGCTGCGCGGCTGCTTTGCTGGTTGGCCTGTTTTTTGGTTACACCGGACGCCAGTAAATGCGCCTTGAACGCCTCGATGTGCTGACTCAGCGATGTCCCCGCCGCCAGCCGTGAACCGGAAATCAGGCCGAGTTTGACCAGCCGTTTGATGAATTTCGGCGGCTGCTGCGAAATCCACTTTTGCATATCCGCGCCGGGGGTTTCACCGGCCATTTTCAGACCGACCAACGTTTCGACACGTCGGGCGGTCTTTTCACTCAGGGATTTGCTCGGAAACAAGGCCAGCCGATACCGTCGGCCCTCTATCCGAACATCCGTATAGTATCGGTCTGATTTGACCTGTTTACCGTCTTTGGTGAAATTGTGTCTGTACAACCTCATCTTTCAACACTTCCAAAAAAAACCGCCGGAGTGTGCTGAACGCAGGGGGGCGTTCTCCGGCGGGGTAAAGATAAGTCAGATTGTCTTTCACGTTCAGCACACTTTAACAATACCACAAAAGTGGGCCTCGCGTCAAGGGAAAAAATCTGTTGTCCCTTTGTTTGTCCCCGCAATGAGGAAGAACAGGGAATTTAGAGAACTTACAAGGAATCTGTTCTGTATCCGGAATTCTTTGAAACATATGCGTTTTTAACCCAAAAACGCGGTTTTTAGCATAAAAACGCACAAAAAAGAACCGCGCCCGGCAGGACTCGAACCTGCGACCTTCGGCTTTTTTATCCGATGCCCCGTTGACAAACCGATAAGCACGCTGTATAGTAAAGAATAAAGATGCGGCAGGGAGGTTATGAAAAATCTGTAACTCTAACAAACTAAAAGACTTATATTTGTTTTTACAGAACGCAAATAGACGAACACGGCAAAACAGACCGCCCCGTGAGCGACAGTCCCAATGTGACTGTTGTAAACTCTTGAAAAGTAAATACTTGCG
>JAAYQH010000006.1 GCA_012519365.1 Planctomycetota bacterium
CACCGGGTCGTAGCCGAAACCGTTCTCCCCCATCGGTGAACGACTGATCCGACCTTCCACCACACCGGTGCTTTCCAGCAAAATCGCTCCCGGCTCGGCCAGACACAAATGACAGACAAATCGAGCGGTGCGCTCGGCCTCCGGCACTTCTTTCATCAGGCGGAGAACCTTTTCAAAATTGGCGCGGTCGATACTGCCCCGGTCCTCGGCAGCGGCTTCGCCGGCGGCAAAACGGGCGCTTCTCACGCCGGGCGCACCGTTTAACGCATCGATCACCAGGCCCGAATCATCGGCCAGCGTCCACAGGCCGGTATGCGCCGCATAGCCAAGCGCCTTTTTACGGGCGTTCTCGGCAAACGTTGCTCCATCCTCGACAACCTCCGGCACACTGGCAAAATCGCGTAAATCAACCCATTCGATCGAGGCCGCCAACGCGCTGAGCATCTCGGCCAACTCCCTGACCTTGCCCGGGTTGGTCGTTGCCACCAGAATCTTACGCTTCATGATTACTCGCGTTTGAGCTGAGCAGGTATTTTAACAGGCCGCGTTGAAAGTGCAGTCGGTTTTCAGCCTGATCGAAGATGATCGAATTGGGCGATTCGGCCACGCCGTCGGTGATTTCATAGCCGCGATACGCCGGCAGACAGTGCATCACCTTGGCCTTCGGGGCGTGCTGCATCAGGGTTTCATCGACGGCAAACCCCGCAAAGTCCCGCAGCCGCTTTTCTTTTTCCGCTTCCTGGCCCATGCTGACCCGCGTATCGGTATAAATCACATCGGCGCCCTTGACCGCTGCGACCGGATCGTGGGTCAGTTCGGCACACCCCGGACAGATGCGATTGACCGCCTCAAGGGTCTCAGCATCCAGCGTGTAGCCGACCGGCGAGGCGATCGCGAATTTCATATTAAACCGTCCGCAGGCAAACGCCAGCGAACGGGCCACATTGTTCCCGTCGCCGATATACGCCAGCTTCACCCCTTCCAGCCGGCCCAGATGTTCCTGAATTGTCATCATATCGGCCATCGCCTGACAGGGATGCGACCAGTCGCTCAGCGCATTGATCACCGGCACATGCGCCCAGCGATCCAGCTCAAGCAGCGTCTCATGCGCAAACGTCCGCGCCATAATGCCGTCCACATAGCGGGCAAACACCCGCGCCATATCCTTGGCCGGTTCACGCTGGCCGATGACCCCGATGTCTTCGGGCTTCATATACATTGCCATTCCGCCCAGATCATACATTGCCACCTGAAAGCTGACGCGTGTCCGCAGGCTGGTTTTTTCAAACAGCATCGCCAGTACCTTGCCGGCCAGACACAAATCACGTCCGCCGTTTTTATACAGTTTCTTTAGATTATGGCTGATGGCCAGCAGTTCGTTCAACTGCTCGGTGGTACAATCCCGAATCGTCAAAAAACTCTTCATTGTGCCTCTCCCTGAGTGAGAACCTCATCCAGAACCGCCACGGCCAGGTCGATCTCTTCGGTCGTCACGACCATCGACGGCATAAACCGCAGCACGTTTCCCTGCGTACAATTGATTCGCAGGCCTTTCTCAAGACAGCCGTTGACAATGTCCGCCCCGGGCGCAGTTAACTGGATGCCGATCATCAGTCCCTTGCCGCGGATGTGGTCGATGACGGGGTGTTTTTCTTTGAGCGCCTCAAGCCTGCTGCGCGCATAATCGCCCATCGTCTTGGCGTTCTCAAGCAGATGTTCCTCTTCGATGGCCTCAATCACCGCAATGCCTGCAGCACATGCGAGGGGATTGCCCCCGAACGTGGAGGCATGGGTGCCGGGCACAAGCGAGGCGGCAATGTGCGGCCGGGCCATCATCGCTCCGATAGCCGTGCCGCCGCCGAGGGCCTTGGCCATGGTAATAATGTCCGGCGTGACCTCATAATGCTGATAGCCGAACCACCGTCCCGTGCGTCCCAGCCCGGTCTGCACCTCATCCAGAATCATCAGTGCCCCGTATTCGTCGCACAAATCGCGAATGGTCTGCATATATTACG
>JAAYQH010000058.1 GCA_012519365.1 Planctomycetota bacterium
CGAAAAGACCTTGCAGTAGGCATTGTACATCGCTATATAGGTCTTATGCAGACACTCTTCCGTACCATGAAAACTGTACGCATCTTTCATGATAAACTCGCGCGACCGCAACACCCCAAACCGGGGACGATACTCATCGCGATATTTGGTGTTAATCTGATACAAATTCAGCGGCAGCTGCTTGTATGATTTGATTTCGCACGAGGCCAAATAGGTAAACCCCTCTTCAGCGGTCGGCGAGAGGACATTGCCCCGCCCGTGGCGGTCGGTAAATCGTCCCAATGTTTCGCCGTAGTCCACATCCCGCCCTGTCCGCTGCCATAATTCAAGCGGCTGAACAAACGGCATCACGATTTCCTGGGCGCCGGCAGCGTTCATCTCTTCTCGGACAATCTGCATCACCTTTTGCAGCATTCGGCACCCCGCAGGCAGATAAATATATGTCCCGCTGGCCAACTTACGCATCAGGCCGGCCCGAATCATCAATTGATGGCTAATAATTTCCGCATCCGCCGGCACTTCTTTTACGGTCGGAATCAGGGTTTGACTGTACCGCATAGCTCGCTTTCCACTGCTTGTTAAGTTCGGTTCTTCGCCTCTATCGTTACTGACTATGGGCAGACATTATAGCGGCCTGATATGGAGATTTCCACTGTCTGTTAAAGGTTTTTCGAATAAAAAAACCCGCCGGGGTCAATCGGCGGGCTGGACAGATCACAACGTTTCAGCATTCGTAAGACCCGGCCCCCTACACCTTTGGGTAATTACCCAGATATTCAGTCTTGGGCAATTCGCCGACCAGCGGCAGCGCATAATCGACAAATGCCGGCGTCATTCCGTTACCTTCGGCATTGATAAACTCATCGGGCACAACCTTGGTCTTTTCGGCCACATTTTTCAGGTCAGTACGGAAATAATCCACCGCGTAGTTGACGCCGGTGCCAAGCCGTTTAATAGCAACCGAGCCATTGTCCTCTTTCATCGACCACCGCACCGCCAGACGGCCGCACTCGCGGGCCTCGTTGGCATCGACCGATGATTGCAGGCCCGGAAAACTCCGCTGAAGGTAGCCGAACGTATCGGCGCGAACGCGTTTGATACCCAGCTTCCCCTTGACCTGGGCAGCCAGAAAATCAGCCAGCGCGCCAGTGCCTGAAAGCTGAATATTGCCATGCGAATCACGTTCACTTTGCTGCATTATTTTTTCAGTCCAGGTAACGTGGTCGGTATCGCAAATACCTTCACTGACAGCCACCACGCACCGCCCGTATTTCTTGCAGCACCCTTCCACCTGAGCAAGGAAGGTATCCATAGAGACCGGACGCTCGGGAATGTAAACCAGATGCGGCCCATCGTCCTCACGCTGCTTGCCCAAAATGGACGCCCCGGTCAAAAATCCGGCGTGACGTCCCATAATCACATCAATTTTAACACCGGGCAACGCACGATTGTCCAGGTCGTCCCCTATCAACGCGCAGGCGACAAACTTGGCCGCAGTGCCATAGCCCGGACAATGATCGGTTACGAGAAGATCGTTGTCAATGGTTTTGGGGACGTGAAAGGCTTTGAGGTCATAGCCGACTTCCTCGGCCATACGATTGATGATATAGCAGGTATTGGCTGAATCATTGCCGCCAATGTAGTAGAAATAGCGGATGTCGCGTTTTTTGATTACCGCCAGAATCTTTTCGCAGTAGGCCGCGTCGGGTTTGTCCCGGCTGGAGCCCAATGCCGCCGACGGGGAACCGGCCACCCGCTCGAGCGTCTCGGCCGTCAGTTGTTTCAGGTCGATAAAATGTTCTTTGACAATCCCGGAAACGGCGTGCACCGCCCCATAGAGCTTGTCAATTTCCTTTTGTCGGCAGGCCTGCTCAATAACGCCCACAAGCGACGCGTTGATTACGCCGGTCGGC
>JAAYQH010000059.1 GCA_012519365.1 Planctomycetota bacterium
CGGCTGATCGACTCGCGACCATTGATCCATCGCAAACCGGCGATCGGGTGAAAATTGCATCGAATGGGTACCGTTGCCCTCGGTCAGCAGGGTCAAGCCGGAGCCGTCAAAATTGATCCGCGCATAATGCACATAATACGGATCCTGTTCAGGATAAAAACCGCTGAGTCGAAACCAGATTTGTCGGCTGTCTTTGTCCACATAATCCACCCCTCGGACAACCCATTGGCCTCGGGTGATTTGGTTTTTGACGGTACCGGTTTGGGCATCGTATAAATACAGGTGATTCCAGCCGTCCCGTTCGGACATCCAGATCATCTCCTGGGTCTCGTCGATGACGCTGCAGTAAAATTTTTGGGAATAGCAGATAAACGTTTCGCTGGTTTCCTCGATGACGGCTGAGGTCTGACCGGTTTGGGCATCGACGGCAACCACCCGCAGGACCTGATGGCCGCGTTGATTATAGACAAAGGTAAAACGGCTTGAATCGGGCTGCCAGCGGAGGTCAAAGATGGCGTACGGATTGGAGAACAACGCATCGCTGACAGGAATGGGGGGTTGGGTATCGATATCAAACAATTGCGGTTTGTCAATAGCCACGCGGTCGCCGGGCTTGAGATAGGTGATGCTGTGCAATTTGGGCTGGAGTTGATCACGCGGGGAGGATTCAACAAAATAAATCTTGCGATCTTGGGCGGGTTGGCGTCGAATTGCAACCAATTTTCGAGAATCGGGCGACCAATAAACGCGCAGCTGATAGCTGTCTTCGGGGCTGCCGTCGGTACTCAACTGTTGCTCGCGGCCTTGCTCCTGCAGGTTGCGCAGCCACAGATTGTGATCGCGTATAAAGGCCTGCCATCGTTGATCCGGCGAAATGGAGCGGTCGGGGCCGGCGGGTCTGTCCGATCGGCGACGAGGGGCGGTGGTCTGACGACCGATCAGGACACGGGCGGGCTGCTCGACGGCCTGATAGACTGCGATGGCATTACCGTCAGTATCGGCCACCAGCCAGACGTGACCAGCGTAGGTATGCTGGCGTCGCTCTTGGCCGGGACGAAGCAGGCCGTAACTTTGGCGCTGGCCGCCGGCGTCGAGCCAGAACAGCTCTACATCACCGTCGGTTTGGTTAACGAACGTCAGATAGACCTGTTTGCCCGTGCGAAGGCTGGCACCAGGGGCCCTGTCAGGCGGAAGGGCCGCAAGCGATTCCGGCTGAACTTGCCCCAACACCTCCAGTTGGTACGTTTGCAAATCACATTGCCATACTCTCTGGTCGGCCTGAAACTGAACAGTCCGAGGGGTGCGATCTTGTATGTCAAACTCCAGTTGTTCGATGGGCAGCGCCTCGGGACGGACATTGGCCACACCGGCATCAGTCAGGGCGTTGGCCATTCGCTTGGCATCAAAGGCCGCAAGCCGAAGCCCATTTTGGGCATCAACCAGAATAAACTCATACGAATCCGAACCGGCAGCAACCCGATACCAGAACATCGAACCATCGGCGACCCAATGCGGATCAATGTTGTCGCGAAACACCTTGCCGCTGAATCGCTGACGCAGCGTTCGGGCACGTTGATAATCAGCCGAACTGCCGCCTGCTTCGGTCAAACCGTAAAAGATGAGAAAAAAAGCAAGAAGTGCCGTCGCTAACGTGTCTTTTGCCCGCTTACTGATCTTCATAGAGTCCCCCACCATAAGAGATGAACCATGCCTGTTCACGCCGACCTGCCGGTCAAGAAAAAGAGTAAACATCACCATTTAACAACCAAATTTGAGGATTCAGCCTTGTGTGAAGTCCTTGTTACGGATTTCGGTTTTCCAGTCGGTTTGCTATGATAATGTCGCAATCGCCGATTGTATAGCGTTTTTTTAGCTGTTTGTTATATTTTCTTAACAATCATGGCCGGGCGATGATGCGATAATGGCAGGTTCGCTGCCCTGTGATTTGGCGGTTCGGGGAAGGGTAAACCAAAAGGTGCACCCTTTGCCGGGTTCGCTATCGACGTGGATGCGGCCGCCGTGCAGCCGAACGAGTTCGCGCGAGATGGTCAGCCCCAGACCAGTGCCATGCCGGCCGGGGCCTTTGAGGGTTTTGATCTGGACAAAGCGGTCAAAGACCCGGGCCATTTCCTCCGGCGTCAGGCCGGGGCCATCGTCCTGCACGGAGATTTTGAAGCTCTCCTCCAGAGTTTCAAGGCGAACGGTAATATGGCCGCGTATAGGAATGAACTTTATGGCGTTGCCGATCAGATTGACCAGCACCTGCACGATTCGATCGCGATCAATCCACGCAGGACAATCCCCACCGGGCATATCGGTTTTAATCTTGATTTTCTTTGCGGCGGCCAGTAGTTTGAGCGAACGACACGTCTCAAGAACCACATCATTCAAAGAGCATAGGTCCACCTCAAGCTGCAGACTTCCGGCTTCGATTTTGTTCACATCCAAAAAATCCGAAATAATACGGCTGAGCCGTTCGACACCGCTTTGAGCCATTTCCAGATTTTCGCGAAGGCGTTTGCTGATGGGACCGTGAACACCGGCCAGGGCATTGGACAAGATATTGCGAAAGATACACAACGGCGTACGCAATTCGTGCGTAACGGTCGATACAAATTCGCTTTTCAGGCGGTCGTGTTCAATCAGCACCTGATTGGCATTGCGCAGTTCCAGCTCAGCGATCTTGATCTTCGTGATGTCGCGTGCGTACAGATTGACATCGGTCGAATCCCGCACCGGTGAAAAGATAATCGAATAGTAATGATCCACGCAACGTTGTTCCACCGTTATCGGCCTTCCGCCTTCGCTGGCTTTGAGGACGATTTCATATATATCCTGCGGCAGCAACTGGCTGACTTGTCGATGCCAGAGGGTCAGCAAAGGCGCTGCGGCGTCATTGGCATAAATGATGCGTCCCTGTTCATTCACACGAAGCACTGGAGTGGGGTTTTCGTTGGAAATCTGGGCCAGAAATTCGGCGTGCTGTTCGCTTTTCTTTTGTTCGGTGATATCCATCAGCAGACCGTCCCAGAGAACCTGGCCGTCGGCCAATCGCTCCGGCTGGGCGGTAATTTGAAACCATCGCTCCGTATCACCGCGGGTATGGCGCCCCTGCCAAACCAAAGAGCTTAACTGTTCCGCCGACTCGGCCAATTTGCTGAAAAACGACGAACGATCGTCAGACGAAAAAGCCTGAAATAACAAACTGCTGTCCATGAGCAGTTGCTCGGAAGTAACCCCCAGCAGCCGCAAACAGGAATGGCTGACAAAGGTAAAAGCAAAATCCCCGCTGCTTTGAATCTGGCATTGAAAGACCAGGCCGGGCACATTAGCAACGATTTTTTCAAAACGCCGGCGTGCCTGTTCCAGATTTCGCTCGATGCGCTTTTGCTCGGTAATGTCCTGAATCTGCCCTTCAATCGTCAGCGTCATATCGCCATGGACGTATCGATTCAGCAGCGTGTTGCGAACCCAGATTACAGAGCCGTCTTTTCGGCACAGGCGATGTTCAAGGGGATCCGGCAGCACACCCGCCCAGGCACGTTCATAAAAGGCCTGGACGTTGAAACGATCTTCCGGCAGGGTCATGTCCTTCCAGCGGAAAGACTGTTCGGCCAGATCGATGCCTCTGTAGCCGGTGACTGCCCATACGCCCGCCTCGGCCTCCATCAGCGCTGGGCCCTGTTCGTTTTTGGTCTGTCGATACAAAAAGCCATTTCGCAGGCAGCGGTTGCGGTATTCCTGACAGGCCTGCTCAATGACCCGGGATAATTCATCTCGCGAACAGGGTTTTTTCAAAAATCTAAAGATGTGGCCGTCGTTGACGGCCTGCACGGCCGGACCCTGCTCGTTGGCGCCGGTCAGAATAACACACACACTTTCCGGACACAGTCGATGGACTTGTCGTAAAAATGTAAATCCGTCCATCTGCGGCATTCGCATGTCTGAAATGACCACCGCGTACATCGGACCTTGGCGCAATGACGTCAGTGCCGCGTGGGGGTCGGTAAAGGTATCTAGTGCGTACTGTCCGGCAATGTTCCGACGAAGGCCGGCCAGCAAATTCGCATCATCATCAATAATCAAGATGGCATTAGGCGTACTGGCAGCCATAGACGGTTTCTCTGGTTTGGTTTTGAATGTGCCGTTCGATCCAATGCGGCAGATAGTCGTTCAGGCTGAAAAACCGCAGACGCTGTTGATCAACCTCCGGCGAGGCGCCGTCCACGCTGCTGCTGCACAGACGATGGTCGATGGCATCGGCCAGATAGACGATATCCGCCAGAGTCGGCGTATGCGATGCCGAAAGAACACAGCTCGCATCGAGCGGGTCATGATGGCAGGCCGCAGCCTCGATGATGTCGGCCGGCATCGCCCACAACTGAAGCATGGCCCCGACCAATTCGGCGTGGCTGATGCCCATCAGTTCCTGCTCGGTTTCATATAATGGGCGCCCCTGTTGTCGGGAACGCGACAGCGCCTCGATGAAGAGGTCTTTCTGCTGGGAAAGTAAAATGATTTTCCCGGCGTCGTGAAGCATGCCGGCGGTGGCAGCCGCTTCGGTTTTTTCCGTTCCGAAATTCAGATCGGCGCCTATCCGGCGAGCCAGTTCTCCAACCCGCATCGCATGCATTTGCAGCTCCGTCATCCCAAACGTCTTGACAAGGTTCGGATCCAGGCGAGCAAACAACCCCTCGGTCAAAATCATGGCCTTGACGGTTTTGATGCCCAAAAAGACCGCCGCCTGAACCGGATCGCGGATTGTTCCCGGCCGGCCAAGATAAGCGGAATTGGCAAGTTGCAGCACCCGGACGGACATCCCGCCGTCTTCGGCAATCAGTTTCCCCAAATGGCGAAGGCTGACCGTCGGTGAATCGATCATTTCCAGCGCCTGTTGATGAATACTCGGCATTACCGGCAATTTATCCAGGCCGGACATCAGCGAGGCTTTTTTTAATTTTTTCATCCGAAGCATTATGGCTTCGGCACGCTGCATCACCTCATACAATTCGGGCGGACGGCAAGGCTTGGCAATGACATGATGCGCACAGCGCAGCGCCCGTGCAAGAGACGGATGATCCATCACGCCGGTTAAGACGTAACGAATCGTCTCCGGAAAATGCTCACGTACATGATCAAGCAGCACCATGCCGTCCATATCAGGAATTTGCAAATCGGAGATCACCAAATCAGCCGGCTCAGTGTGCAGCCCTTCAATGGCCTCATCCGGATCGGAGACAAACCGCATCTGCCACACATCGCGTCGTCCGAACAGCATCCGTCGCAGCGCTTCGAGCACCTTGACGTCATCATCTACAAACATGACCTTCATTGTCAATCTTCCTTTTGAGCAGAACCGCCGACGGGGATTTGCAGCATGAATGTCGTCCCCTGTCCGATTTCAGTTTGAAATGTCAATTTTCCTCGATGGTGCTGCTCCACAATCGCCTTGACCATGGCCAGTCCCTGACCGGTGCCCTTGGCGTCGGTGTAGCGTTTTGTTGTAAAGAACCGTTCAAAAATATGCGGCTGAATATCCGCCGGTATGCCCATGGCATCGTCTGAAATCGAGATTTCAACCCACTCGTCCATTGCCCGCGTACGGACAGAAATTTGTCCGCGGCGATACAGTCCTTTTTCGATTTTTTCTTTGATACTGTCGCCGGCATTGATCAGCAGATTGATAATCGCCTGACTGATTTCATCGACGGAGCAATACACCTCCGGCAGGGACGGGTCCAGTTCAGTTTGCACATCCACCGTGTATTTCAACTCGTTGCGAAGCAGTGTCAAAACGCTCTGTACTGCCCGGTTCAAATCCACCGCAGCCATACGCCGTTCATCCAAATGGGAAAAATCGCGCATCGCCGAAATCAGCGCACTGATCCGTTCAATGCCGTCAAGGCTTTGGCGAATCGCGTCCGGAGCCTCGGTCAAAATAAACGACATACCTGCCTGCGAGGCGGCGTTGGTTGTCGGTTCAAGCGCCGCCTGGCGAACGATTTCAAGCAAATGGCGGTACTGGGCACACAGCGCCTCCCACGCCTCGGCCAAAAAGTGAAGATTGTCACCGATAAACTGGATGGGCGTATTGATTTCGTGGGCAATGCCGGCCGAGAGCCGTCCCATATTCTGTAAAAGCTGGGACCGTTCAAGATCATTTTGCGTACGACGAAAAGCCGTAATGTCTTCCAGAAAGCCGTTCCAGAGGTCGGCTCCGTGCCCGTTCTCCCGGCCGGCATAACGGGCAGTATGGCGAATGATGCGAACCGGCTCGCCGATGAGACGATAATCGATTACAAATCCCTCGTGTTGTCGGCGGGCCTGCTCAAC
>JAAYQH010000060.1 GCA_012519365.1 Planctomycetota bacterium
AGTCCCTGATTAGAGCCGATGGGACTGGCCAGCGGCATCACCGTCGCACAGCCGACGTCTTGTAATTTCTTGGCCAAAATCGGGTCGGCATTGATATACGGCAACACGACAAATCCGTCTTTGACAAGGGTTTCGGCGGCCTTTAGGGTTTCCTCGCCGTCGGGCAGCAGATAATACGGATCGGGCGTCACCTCCAGTTTGACCCAGTGAATGCCGCTGGCGGCCCGTGCCAGCCGCGCCAGCCTCACCGCCTCGGCTGCGTCCCGAGCGCCGGAGGTGTTCGGCAGCAGCATATACTTGTCGCGGTCAATCGCGGCCAGCATGTTGTCGTTTTCATTTTCAATATCCACACGTCGCAGGGCCACTGTGACAATCTGTGTGCCGGAAGCGGCAATCGCCTCGGCCATCAACGCGTGGGATGCAAACTTGCCTGTGCCGACCAGCAGTCGCGATTGAAAGGTCTTGTCGGCAATAGTCAGCATATCTGTCACTGTTATCCTCCCGGCACAAATCGTACCAGTTCAAGGGTCATTCCATCGGTCAAGCAAGTCGCGTCGAACCGATCCCGCGGGACAATGTCGCCGTCAATCTCGGCCACCACGGTAGCTTGGTCAACATTCATCGCCGCCAGCAACTCAGCCAGCGTCGCGGGCATCGCGCCCGATTCATAGACTTTCTCAATGCCGTTGATTATGAGTCGTGCTGTCATAGGTCACTGTTCATTCCACAAAAAAAGCCTCCACCGGCGGCAGAGGCTAAAAAAACAAAACAGTCGTTTTCTTTTTCTTGTGCCTCCCTTCGCCGGTATTAGCCGGATCAGGTTCAAAGGGTCCTCGCAAGATGCGAACTCTCAGCGGCCGGATCAACCCGGCCGCTCCCCTGTCACAATAAATTTCAATTATAGAACAGAACTTTCGGATTGCAAGAAGTTTAATTTTGACGTCGCCTCGTATACGCAGATAATAAGGAAATACGTCGAAATTCGGAAGATAACGGACCACGAGCAGCGGATAAAAAGATGGAAAGACTTCAAAATTCGCTTTTATTTTTGGGCAAATTCATTACCTCGCCCACGACCATCGGGGCCATCGCTCCCAGCAGTGCAGCACTGGCCAAGCAGATGGTGCAACTGGGAAATATTGAAACCGCCCGGACTGTGCTGGAGTTGGGGCCGGGCACGGGTGTCTTTACCGAGGCAATCTGCCGTCGTTTGCCCAAAGACGCTGTTTTTATCGCGATTGAAGTCGACCCGCAGCTGGCCCTGCTGCTGCGAAAGAAGATGCCCGAGGTGCGTACGGTGGCCGGCTCGGCAGAACATCTGGATCGCATTATGAAATCCTACGGCCTGACACAGGCTGACAGTATCGTTTCAGAGCTGCCCTTCGTGTCGTTTGAGCCGGCACTGCAAGATCGCATCCTGTACGCGGTTCGACAGGCTCTGCGTCCGGGGGGTACGTTTGTGACCTTTTCCTACCTCCACGCACGCCTTTTGCCCAAGGCCAAACGATTTCGACACGCCCTGCAAGAGATGTTTTGTGATGTACAGCTGTCGCCGGTGGTCTGGAAAAATTTGCCTCCTGCCTTTGTTTATCAATGCAGAAAACCCGAATAAACTCAAAAAAGACCCCATAGCCCGACTAAGCTTCGATACACCGCTGATATTCCTTCTTTCATACAATGACGGCACGTTGGAGCCCCTAACTGCGGCTGGTGGGTAAGGCTGGAGTATGGGTTCTTCTGCCGGCGGGCCCCGCATCAGGGTCAGGCCAAGCGGTGGGGTCTGTTTTTGGACAAAGGCTTGCTTGGGATGGTGTTTTGGGGTACTTTTCATAGGATTATTCCATAAAGATACAGGACAAAAGCGGTTCGAATAATCGATTCTCTTTTGTGTTTCCGGCGGTCCGCGGCCGGCTTCTTTGACGCGATAAAATGTGATGTCGCTTTTTGTGGCTCTCATTATCTGTCCCCCGACAGTGGTTTTACCATTCAATTCTGAGGTTAAGTATAACACCGCCGGGGGAGGTTTTCAAGAAAATAAAAAGAAAATATTAAGAAATTGTAAAACACAAAATAAAGTTCCGCTCTAACTGTCCTTATCAAGGATATTATCGGACAATGACACAACCAGTATCTTAATTTTTTTCTGTGTAGTGCACGAATTATGGTAAAACGGATGCGTTTTCAGCTTAGCGGTCGGGTTCAGGGGGTAGGCGCTCGGCCCTGGATTTGTCGGCTGGCGGAGAGTTTGCACTTAAGCGGCTTTGTGCGGAATGATACGTCGGGGGTGTATATTGAAGCGCAGGGCCCTTCGGAGTCCCTGAACGCCTTTGGCGCAGCCCTGACCGATACCCATCGGCCGGATTACCCCACGCAGATGCGGGTAGAACACTGCCGGTCGGAGCAGATCGAACCGGTTGCCGGCGAGGGCGGCTTTGGCATTATCGCAAGCGCCGTCTCCGGTTCACCGACTACCGGTGTCGCACCCGATACAGCGGTCTGTGCGGCCTGTCTGGCGGAGATGAACGACCCGCACGATTTTCGGTATCGCTATCCGTTTATCACCTGCACGCATTGCGGGCCTCGCTATACCCTCATCAAGGCCATCCCCTACGACCGACCGAACACAACGATGGCTGAGTTTGAATTGTGCGACCGATGCCGCAGTCAGTATGAAGACATCACTGACCGGCGGTTTCATGCCCAGCCGGTGGCGTGTTCGGTCTGCGGGCCGCGGGTGTGGCTGGCCGATGTTGAAGGTCACCCATTGGAGGCGGATTCAGACAGGGCTATTGCCCGTGCCGCAGCACTGCTGGCCGAGGGCAAGATCGTCGCGGTCAAAGGCATCGGCGGGTTTCATCTGGCCGTCGATGCACTCAATGACGCGGCGGTACAGCGGCTGCGTCAGCGTAAGGGCCGACAGGCCAAGCCGTTGGCGATGATGGCGGCGGACATGCAAACCATTCGACTCTATGCCAGCGTCAATGAGGCCGCCGAAGCCCTCTTGAACGGCCCCCAGCGGCCGATTGTTCTGCTGGACAAACACCCCGGCGCCGGCATTGCCCCCTCTGTGGCGCCGGGAACGCATCGTTTCGGGTTTATGCTGTGTTATGCGCCGCTGCATTATATGCTGTTTGCTGAGGCGGGCGTGTCGGTGCTGGTGATGACCAGCGCGAATTTTTCCGAAGAGCCGCTGATTTGTGACAATGCCCAGGCCGTTGAGGAATTGGGTGAGATTGCCGACGCGTTCCTGATGCACAACCGCACCATCGCACGGCAGGTGGATGATTCGGTGGCCCATATTGTGGCTGACACACCGGCAATGCTGCGGCGAGCGCGGGGGTACGTGCCGGAGCCGCTGTATCGTGCCGCGCCGAGCCGACAGGTCATCTTCGCGGCCGGGGCGGATTTGAAAAATACGTTTTGCTTTGTCAAGGGCGATCAATATCTGCTCAGTGAGCACATCGGCGATCTGGCCGAGGGGCGGGCATATCGACACTATGTCAAATCCGTGGCGCATTTTCAGCAACTCTTTGGGGCATCGCCGGAGGCGGTCGTCTGCGATCTGCATCCCGGGTATTTGTCGTCACGTTTTGCCGAGACGCTGGACATTACCCCGCTGCTGCGGGTCCAGCACCACTGGGCACACATCGCCTCGGTACTGGCCGAGCATAATCACGCCGGGCCGGTCATTGGTCTGGTGGCCGACGGAACGGGGTACGGAACGGACGAGGCGATTTGGGGCTGCGAGTGTCTGATCGCAACGCTGACGGAGTTTACACGATTGGGACATTTGGCGTATTATCCGCTGGCCGGGGGGGATAAGGCAGCCAAAGAGGCTGTTCGCCCGCTGATCGGTTTGCTGTCGGCTCAGGGGGAGGCCGCGACGCTGGAGTCCTACGGCGATCTGTTGGACCGCATTGAGCCGGATGCCGGCAAACAACGGCTGATCTGCGCGCAGATTGCCAAGAGGCTAAACACCACGCCGACATCGAGTCTGGGACGACTGTTTGACGCTGTGGCGGCGATGCTGGGCCTCGGTACGGTCAATCGATTTGAGGCCGAGCTGCC